>JACCYX010000412.1 GCA_013696265.1 Chloroflexia bacterium | reverse complement strand
GGACAAGGAGGTGGGTGTGCCAACACCCACCTCCTCTGCCCGTTTCGACCCGATGGTCCCCTGGTGCTGGCCCGTGGCGGCACCGGTCGATGGCTACGCCGCGGGTGTGGCGACCGGGGTCCCGGCCGGCGCCAGGTCGTCCATCGGGATGAGGCTGATACGCGTCCCGTCGATCGCCCCACGATCGGCATGGATGACCGTCCCGTCCGGTTGACTGACCTGGAACGCGAATTCCCCGTTGAGCGTCTGGCCATCGTCCCCCAGTTCCAGCGTGCCGCTGATGGTCGTCGAGCTTTGGAACGCACCAGAATCGTCCGCGTACAGGTAGACAAAGGTGAAATCGGCGGTGTTCTCCCCGGTCACGTCCCAGACTCCATGTCCACCGCTGAGGAGCAGGATGGCGAAGGGGGCACCCTCGTACAGCGGTTCGGTCGGCAGGGGGGAGAGGATGACATTGCCATCGGCGGTCAAGGTGCCGAGCGAGGGCAATCCCAAGGTCACGTCAGTGAACCACCAGGCGCCGACGAAGCCGTCACCGGCAGACGCTGTGGGAGAGCCTTCCTGGGCGGCGGTCCGGAGACCACTGACGGAGAGGAGACCCAGGAGCAGAACGATGACGAACGAGACAGAAAGCAATGGGCGACGCATGGCGGGTTCTCCTTTGTGTACAGGGACAAGGTTGAAGATGTTCCTGGCGTACGCCAGTGCTCGTGGCGCCCTTTCAATCCTGAAATCGGTCGACCGGACGTGACACGCATCACGACGACGGCGTGCTGCCCGCTGGCGTGCCCTCGGTCGTCAGGAGCTGGATCAGTCCTGATGCCGGTCCATACAGGCGCAAAGCCGTGATCTTGTCGCCAGAGAGTTCCCAGACGGCCACGTACGGCACGCTCACCTCGCGGCCGGTCGCCGGAATACCGGCGAAGTCGCCCGTGTGGGTGGCCACGAAGAGCACTTCGGCGTAGGCGATGCCGGGACCGGCAATGAAGGTCTGCACCTCCGGCGCCGTCGCGAAGGCGACCTGATGAAAGTCGACGATCGCTTGCTCGGCCGCATCGCGGCCAACGATCTCCTGACCCACGTCGACAAACGTCACCACGACATCATCGGCAAAATAGTCGGCGAACGATCCATTGCTCAGGAGGGCCTCGACGTACGCCCCCATCACTTCTTCAGTGCGCGCCTGGGTCATAGCCTCGGGCGTCTGGGCCCTCGATCCCTGGGAAATCGTCGTCATCCCCGCCAGCATCGCCGCGCCCAACGCGACCGATACCCATGTCCCGTTTTTGGTGATTCCCCGCGCCATGACTGTCCTCCTCGGCTAGTGTCGATCCGTCGTCGCCGCGGGCCGGCGATGACTACACCACGATGGGTCATGGACGGAGAACGGGAATCGGGGAACCTACGTATTCGCCACTACGTATCCGGGCGGCCGCCGGCGCGGTTATAAGAACTTCGGGTGATCAATGGAACTTCCCTGGTAGTGGTCGAGTTCATCTCGACCGCGTGTTCCGAAGGCAGAGATAAACTCTGCCACTACCAGGTACGGAGCGTGTCTACCCGAAGTCCGTGTTAGATCACGCTCGAGCGCACGTCGAGGCCGACCGCCGCCGTGCGGGAGTCGACCCCCAGCTTGTTGAGGACTTTGGTGACGTGGGTGGTGACGGTGCGGTAGCTGATGGAAAGCGCGTCGGCGATCTCCTGGTCGGTCTGCCCCTCAGCCATCAGTTGCAAGACCTTAAGTTCCCGCATCGTCAAGCCGAATGGGGACGTTGGCCGAACCGGGGCGGGGCCGTCGAGCGGCAGCGTCGTGGCCTCCGCGAATGCCTCGTCGGCCGTGAGCGTGGCCCCGACCGACCAGGCGGCGCTAAACCGGTGTGGTCCCAGGGCCAGCCGGGCGGCAGCCACTGCCCGGTCGTAATCGGCCCCCATCATCCTGGTCACATGGACGCTCGCGTCCGCCCGGAACGCCTCGGCCGCACCAAAGAGGCGTACGCCGTCCTCGACCTTGCCGAAGCCGACGGCGACGATCGCCAGTCCAGCCACGCCATGGGCGAATCCGACCGCCGCATCCAGGTCTCGATAGTGCGCGAGGGCCTCACGAAACCACGCGGCGGCCAGCGACGGATCGGTCCCCGCCGCGACGGTGGCGAGGTTGAGCAAGGCGTTGGCGATTCCCCACGGGTCGCCACGCCGCCGCCAGATCGCGAGCGCCTCCTCATTCAGCGCACGCGACCGCGCGACCTGGCCCTGTTCGTAGGCCATGTCGCCGAGGCTGGAGAGGACCATGCCGCGCATGTGCTCGGCCATCCCGTCGGGTGGACACCCTTCGCGCAGGGCGGTCAGGGCCCGATCGTAGGTCGCCATAGCCTCGCTGAATTGCCCCTGGTTGCGGGCGGCCGTACCCAGCATGAAGAGCGCCATCCCGGCGTGCAGGCGATCGCCCGTGGCCTCGGCCAGTTCGAGGCACTGCCGGCCCCGGGTTTCCGCCCGCGCGAAATCCCGTTGATCGTAGGCGGACGATCCCGCCGCGTAGAGCACCTCGGCCCGCCGGTCCGCGGGCGACTCGCCGGGCAGCGCCAGCGCCGCTTCCAGCCACGACCGCCCTTCAAGGACATGCCGGTGAACGTACCAGAACTTCCAGAGCGACGCCGCCAGCCGGACCGCCAGCCGGGCATCGCCGTCGTCGGTGGCGGTCGCCAGCGCCGCGCGATAGTTCGGGTGGTCCAGTTCGAAGCGGTCCAGCACCCACCGGCCTTCCGAACCCTCGATCCGGGGCCGCAGGCGCTCGGCCAGCGCCAGGTGGTACCCGGCGTGATCCCGGCGGATCGCGACGTCTTCGTCGTGGGCGGCCAGTTGCTCCAGCCCAAATTCCCGGATCGTTTGGAGCATGGCGAATCGCGGCGCGGATTCCGACCCCACAAGCCGCGTGACCAGGCCGTGATCGACGAGCGCGGCGAGGGCATCGACGCCGTCGCCGCCAATGGCCTGGGCGGCCTCCAGATCGAAGCCCCCGGTGAAGATGGCCAGACGGCGAAAATACGCCTGCTCCGCCGCCGACAGCAGGTCGTGGCTCCACCCGATGGAGTTCCGCATCGTCCGCTGGCGCGCAGGGAGATCGCGATTCCCGCCGGTGAGCAGCGTGAGCCGCCGTTCGAGACGGGCAAGGAGGGCCAGGGGCGGCAGCACCTTGATCCGGGCGGCCGCCAATTCGATCGCCAGCGGCAAGCCGTCGAGTCGCCGGCAGATTTCGGCGACGGTCGCGGCATTGCCGTCAGTCAGGGCGAAGGTGGGCTCGACCGCCTGGGCACGTTCCACGAAGAGCCGCACCGCCTCCGCTTCGGCGGCCGTCTCCGGCGCTAGCGTACCTTCCGCCGCGAGTCCCAAGGGCGGAACCGGATATTCCCGTTCGCCCGCCACGCGGAGCCGGACCCGGCTCGTGACCAGCGCCGTCACCCCTGGACAGGTCCGCAAGACATCCCCAAGGCGAGGAGCGGCGTCCACCACCTGTTCGAAGTTGTCGAGCACCAGCAAAAGCTGTTTGTCGTGAAGCGCGGTCGCGATCGACGCTTCGGCTGAGGCCTCCCTCGCGTTCTGGAATCCCAAGGCTTGGGCGATGGTGGGCATGACCAAATCGGGATCGGCGACGGCGGCGAGCGACACGAAGCTGACCCCATCGGGGAACGCATCGATTGCCGTGCGTCCGGCGTGGATCGCCAGCGTCGACTTGCCAACGCCGCCAGGGCCGGTCAGCGTCACCAGGCGCGCATCCGCCCGAACGAGCAGCGTGACGACCGCGACGAGTTCCGCCATGCGGCCGATCAGCGGCGACAGCGGCCGCGGGTGCGATGAGGTCGGCTGGGGCTGTTTGGGATGGCTCATGGTGGGCCGCCAATCGACAGCGATGCGAGGCTGGTGAAACCAGCATGCCGCAACGGCCGCGCGGCGTCAATTCCCGGCGCGTCTGGCGCGGCCCGTTCCCCGCATCGGCGTGCCAATCAAACCGTCTCGCACGTTCCGCCCGTTCCCCGGTCCGTCACCCTGAGCGTCAGCGAAGGGTCCCCGCGCGAAGCGCATCGGCCGAAGGCCGACTGATCTCACCAAGCACCAGGCGCCGGCTTCGCCGTCGAGTGCTTCGCACGGGGATGCTTCGCTGGCGCTCAGCATGACGGCGAAATGGGTCGGCGCGCATCGGACACCTCGACCTGGACAAACCACTCAGGTGGGGCGATGGGGCCACCGATCGAAGGCAATCGTTTCGGCGCGGTCGATGTCGCCGCTGGGCACGAAAAGCTCCATCGCCAGGTCGACCGCCGCCGACCGCGCGCCCTCACTCAACGTGAAATCCAGGATGACGCTCTTCCCGATCTCGCCGATGTCTTCGATGATTCGCTCGTACCGGTAGTAAACCAGGGCGTCAGGATCGATCCCGACCGGGCCGTACCCCCCGAAGAACCACGCCTCTTCCCGAGCCTCCACCGGGCGCGCGATCCGGGAGCCGATTACGAAGAGCAGGTCGCGCTCCCGTGGCGCGATCTTGGGACCATCCCAGTCAATGAGATGGATGCGGTCATCGTCGCCGACCATGACGTTGGCGGCGTGGATGTCGGCGTGGCAGAGGACCAGATCGAAGGTTTTCCGCTGAAGTTGCGCGCCAAGCCCCTCGGCCCGCGCCAACATCCCGTCGATCCGCGCCGCCTGCTCCCGCCAGAAGGCCGCGAACCGGGCCGCCGCGCGGCTCTCGAACGCCGTGTCCGTGGTCAGCGCCAGCATCTCGCGGACGAGCGCGGCCGACGGCAGGGCGAAGTCCTCCACTGACACACGGCCGCGAAACCGCTCGCCCAACCCGCTGTCGTGGACCGCGCGCAGCGTGGTCCCGAACGCCCGCCACTGCTCCTCCGACATGCCATTGACCATCGCGTTCTCACCCTCGATGAACGGGTAGAGCACGATCGTGTACCCGGCGGAGCCCTCAAGTGGCCACCACAGCCCGCCTGATCGCGTCCGGAGCGGCGCGAGCACACGGTCGATCCCGCCATCGACGAGCGCCCGGGCTACCTCCAGGCCAGGCTCGGACACCGGCCCGAAGCGGACTTTCAGAAAATACCGCTCACCTCTGGCAGCGACCGCCTCGTAGACCGCCGCGTCCAGGTCGTAGCCGATCGGGAGGTAGTGGGCGGCGGCAACGTCCAAACCGTACCCCGCCTGGAGGCTGGCGGCGATCTTCGCGGTATCCAGCCCCGGATCGTCCCTCATTCCCACCGCCAGGTGGAGGCGACCCAGGGACTTGCACCTTCGTTTGGGGCGGCGATCC
>JACCYX010000410.1 GCA_013696265.1 Chloroflexia bacterium | reverse complement strand
GGATTCCGTATCACTCCGCCGGGCGAAGCTCGCCGGCGCCGCCCAGGCGTGATTGGGAACGGAACCGGGACGGCATGGCGGGCCGCCATTCGTAGCGCAGATACCAAACGAGCATCAGGCCGGTGGTCACCAGGTGAAAGGTATGCAGCCACCAGATCGGACCGGGCGGCAGACTGTAGACATACACGGAATGGATGAGATTGCCGGCGTTGCTCAGCACCATCGTGCCGGGGCTGTACGACCGCAGGTCCTTCGTCCGGAATGCCTTCTGGAGCATGGGCAAGGTGCTGAGGCCGAAGATGATCGTGGACGTTGCTCCCGCAACGAGCGGAAGGTTCATGGAAATGGTCTCGCTTTCGTGAATTGCATGCCGCGGGGTCGTGACGTGGGCGGCGCGGCGTGCGGCGCACTGCGCCAGGTCGCCACCCAGGAACACGATACGGGGGCCGCATCAACGGACCGTCATCGATTCCGTCAAAAAGAGCGTCAAGGCGGCATTTCACCGATGGACCAGGATTGTCTGGGCGGTATACTCAGGAGGGACCCACTGTCGACCAGGAACATTCGTGGAACGCAGCCATGACGCACCTGACGATTTCCCTTTTAGGCACCGTGCAGGTTCTCCGGAACGGGCAGCCCGTCAGCGGCCAGGCGCACGCCAAGGTGCTGGGCCTGCTGGCCTACCTCGCCGTCGAAATGGACCGCCCCCACGCGCGGACCTCGCTCGCCCTGCTCTTCTGGCCGGACCAGACTGGCGACAAGGCGCGGCACAGTCTGCGTCAGGCGCTCTCCACCCTGCGCCGTATCCTGCAAGACCAGGTGGCGGCCGAGCCGCTCCTGTATGTGACCCGGGAAACCGTCCAGTTCCGGGGCGACGCCGGCGCGGTCGTCGACGTCTGGCAACTGCTCGCCCTGTTCGACGCCTGCGACCGGCATGCGCACCCGCGCCTGGAGACGTGCCCCGCTTGCGCGCCGCGCCTCGAAGCGGTGGTCGCGTTGTACCGTGGCGATTTCCTGGAGGGGTTTTCGGTCGACGACAGCACCGGCTTCGAGGACTGGACGCAGGTCTGGCGCCAGCGACTCCGCCAGCGGGTGATCGACGCGTCGTTCGCGGTTGCGGCCTGGCGGCTGCACCAGGGTGCGCTGGACGGGGTCGAACACACCCTGTCACGCCTGCTGGAATTCGATCCCTGGAACGAACGCGCCCACCGCACGCTGATGGAGGTGCTCTGGAAACGGGGCCAACGCGGCGCGGCGATTGCCCAGTACGAGCGTTGCCGGGCCGCGCTCATGGAGGAGCTTGGCGTCGAGCCGGACGCGGAAACGGCGGTACTGCTCCAGGCCATACGTTCCGGGGATGCCTCCGGCCTGGCCGAGCTGGAACAAACTCCGGCACCGCGCCCGGTTTTCCGGTTGCCGGTCGCGCCCGGACGGCTGGTGGGCCGGGAACGCGAACTCGAGGAGATCGCTGACCTGCTGGCGCATCGCGATTGCCGGCTCCTGACCCTGACCGGTCCCGGTGGCAGCGGCAAAACCCGGCTGGCGATCGAGATTGCGTCCAGCCAGGCGAGCCACGGTCACGGCGTCTGCTTTGTGGCGCTCGCGGCGGTACGGGAACCGGCCGGGATCGTGCCCGCGATCGCCGCCGAACTGGGGCTGACGTTGCTCGGCGGCGCGGACCCGGAGCGGCAGCTCGTGGACTGGCTCCGCGACCGGTCGATGTTCCTGGTGCTCGACAACGCCGAACAGGTGGTCGAGGGGATGCCGGTCGTCGCGCGGCTGCTGCTGTCTGCCCCAACGGTCACGGTGCTGGTGACGAGCCGTGAGCGCCTGAACCTGCGTGGGGAATGGGTCTACGATGTGGCGGGGCTGGGCGTGCCGGTTAGCGATGTGACCGACAGCTTCGAGGGGTACGGCTCCGTCGAATTGCTGGGCGAACGACTGCGGCAAATCCGGCCGCGCACGCCGATGCGGCACGAAGAGCGTCCCGTGGTCATCCGCATTTGCCAGTTGGTGGAAGGGATGCCGCTCGCCATTGAGCTGGCCGCCGCCTGGGCCCAATCGCTGACGCTCGACCAGATCGAGGCCGAACTCCGCCGGAACCTCGATTTCCTGTCCACCTCGTTGCGCGATGTCCCGGACCGGCATCGCAGCATGCGGGCGGTCTTCAACCAGACGTGAGAGATGCTCGACGACGACGAGCAAGCCGCCTTCCGCCGCCTCTCGGTCTTCCAGGATGGCTTCCTGCTGGACGCCGCCGGGGCGGTGGCCGACACCTCGGCGTCCAGCCTGGCGGTGCTCGCCGGCAAATCGCTGCTCACCCAGCAACCGGGGGGCCGGTACCGGATTCACGGGCTGCTCCGGCAATACGGTACTGAACTGGCGGCGCGGAACGAGCCGGAATACGCGGAACTCCACGATCGGCATGGCCGCTACTACCTTGGGCTGCTGGCT
Source organism: Chloroflexia bacterium (assembly GCA_013696265.1). Classification (GTDB taxonomy): domain Bacteria; phylum Chloroflexota; class Chloroflexia; order Thermomicrobiales; family UBA6265; genus JACCYX01. Next base: position 2,160 of record JACCYX010000410.1, on the reverse strand, counting down.
GGCTCCGAGGAGGCGCTGAGCGGGCGCGACCAGCGGGCCGCGCTCGACGCCATCGAACGCGACATCGGCAATATCCGGTCGGCGTGGGACTGGGCCGCCCGCGAACGCAGCGTCCGCCTGATCAACGGTGCCGCCCACGCCCTGTGGCTCTTCTACGTGATGCGGGGCTGGATGCGGGAAGGCGCGGCTGCTTTCGGCGGCGTGCTCCAGTCGTTGAACCGGACCGGCGGCCTCCACCGGCAAACGCCGGAGGCGGTGTTGACCCGCGCCAAGGCGCTTGCCCGCTCCGGCGGGTTTCAGAGTGGACTCGGCCGCTACGACGAGGCCATTGCCGACTTGTCGAGCGGTGTGGAACTCTTGCGGTCGCTCGGCGCCACCCGCGAGCTTGGGCTGGCCCTGAACATGCTCGCGGCTGCCTTTCGCCTGACGGGCGACCGACGCGCGTCCAAACGCCTGCTCGAAGAGAGCCTGGCGTGCTACCGGCAGGTGGACGACCCGTGGGGCATCGCCCACTCCCTCAACGATCTTGGGCTGATTTCGCACGAACTCCACGAGGGCGACGAGGCCGAACGCTTCTGCATGGAGGGCCGGACGATGTTCCGGAAGCTCGGCGACCGGCGAGGCAGTGCCTTTGCCACGTACAACCTCGGCCTGATCGCGGCGCGGAATGGCAGCCACGACCGGGCCCGCCGCCTGTACGGGGAATCGCTGGCGCTCCGGCAGGACAGTCACGACCAGTGGGGCACCGCCGCGTCGCTGATCCAGCTCGGTACCGAGTCCCGGGAACTTGGATCGCCCGGGGATGCGAGGACGCACTTCCTGCGGGCGATGCGGATCGGGTGGGAGAGTTCGATTACGCCGGCGGTGCTGGACGCGCTGGTGGGTATGGCGGCGCTGGCGATCGACGAGGGGAACGAGAGCGGGGCGGTGGAGATGCTGGCCTCCGCCGGGGCGCATCCCGCCGCGCGTGGGCACATGCGGGAAACTGTCTCCGCGTTGATCGAGCGCCACGGCCTGCCGATCTCACCGGCTCCCGAGCCTGACCGCTGGGCGATCCAGGCGGTCGACGACATCGTGCGCCGGCTGCTGGGCTGACGGGACATCAGCGGCGGTTCCGGGTGGAAGGATTTGACTACCGCTGGATTCGCCTGGGCGGCATCTACTGAGCGGCGTCAGGAGACCGACATCCGCCATTCCTGGCGGCGGGGGCGCTTCTTCGCCCGCCTGATCCCGAAGTTGACCCAGCTCGCGAGGGCGATTGCGGTCAGGAGGCCGGACCCGATCGCGACTGCGCGGATGAAAACCCCGTGCTCGTTGTCGCCGATCAGAAACAAGGTCAACGCGAACAGGCCGGCGACCGCGACGGTGGCCAGCAACGCCAGGGTGCGTTTCAAGATTTTCCGGCGCTGCCGCCACGGGTTGGGAACGATCAGCAGGGGAAGAGGATCCCCAGATTCCGGCCGGGCGATCACCAGTGGCACGTAATTGAGGTCCGGCGTGGCGCGATGCCCGGTGGGCGAATCGCTCCGGGCGAGGACCTTGCCGCAGGATGAACAATACGAGTCAGCGGTGCCGGCCACGGTGTGGCAGGCGGGGCAGATGCGTTGCGGCTCGGGCATCGTTCCTGACCTTTGGGTTTCATGGCCTGTAGTGTTTGTGTCCCACTCCAAACATCCCACACCTTTCCGCTGGTGGCAAGACCGCCATGTGGACACGTTTTGCCCGGAGGCCCCGCGCCGCTTGTACGGAATCCGGGTGGAAGCTGAGTTCCGCGCAGAGTGGCCGACGGGCGGACACAGAGTCGACCAGACCCGGGTGCATCAGGCGGTGTTTACGGTCGATTCAGGACCGCCCCTACGAGTTTCAGTATCACACCTGTTCACCCGGAGTTGGAATTGGTCCCGACGCACCGGTACCGAACCAGAGGCTGACCCGTCCTCCGACGTTCAAATCAGGCTGACGTGAGGTTGTCGATCCGGAGTGTCGGGATGTTACCAGCGGGTGTGAAGCCGAAGATTTGGCCGTAAAAGGAAAGTTCCGCTTCCAGCGTGCGGGTGATGGTTTCGGCCATCCGGAAGCCGTGGCCCTCGCCCGCGAAGGTCAGCAGCGCGACCGGCAGTCCCTTGGCCCGGACCGCATCGGCCATCGTTATCGACTGGT
>JACCYX010000398.1 GCA_013696265.1 Chloroflexia bacterium | reverse complement strand
TTCCGGGGCGAAGACCCCGATTACTGGCACTACGCCGCCGCCAAGGCCGGGATCGTGGCGATGACGAAGACGATCGCCCGCCACTACGGACGCCAGGGCGTCACCGCATTCGCGATCGCGCCTGGTTATGTCGATACATCATTCAACCAGGCGTTCCGCGACGAGTTCGGCGTCGAGAGCGCCGCCGCCGACACCGCGCTTGGGGAAGTCGCCATGCCGCAGGACATCGCCAACGTGATCGTCTTTCTTGCATCCGGCCTCGCCCGCCACGCCACCGGGACCACGATCGACGTCAACGGCGCCAGCTACGTGCGATAGCCAACAAGGGAGAGCAGCCGCGTGACGGACTCGCCGCCTGAAGACCCGATCCGACCGGCATCGGCCGGCTCAACCTCACCCACGGACGCCACGGGCTGGTTCGAGCCGCTGTACGCCGCCGCCGCGCGGGGCGAGGCAACCGTCCCGTGGGACCGCCACGCGCCGCACCAGCTCCTCGCGGAATGGATGCGGCGGCGGCGCCTTGCCGGTGACGGCAGGAGTGCGATTGTCGTGGGCTGCGGGCATGGTGACGACGCCGCACTCGTGGCCTCGGCCGGGTACCGGACAACGGCCTTCGACATAGCCGAGAGCGCGATCCGGGCCGCCGGCGAGCGGTATCCCGAGGCTCGGATCGACTTCGTCACCGCCGACCTGTTTCACCTGCCGCAAGCCTGGATCGAGGCGTTCGACCTCGTGGTGGAGAGCCAAACCGTCCAGGCCTTGCCCCCGTCGATGCGGGAGGAGGTCGTCGCGCACATCGCGAGCCTGGTGGCGCCGGGCGGCACACTGATCGTGCAGGCCGTGGCCGCCGCCGATGGCGAGACACGGGAAGGCCCGCCCTGGACCCTCACCAGGGCGGACATCGACCGGTTCGCCGCCCGTCTCGACCCCGTGGACATCTTGCTCATCCCGGCCCCCGGCCAGCCCGCGCTCCACCGCTGGCGCGCGGAACTCCGGCGCCCTTCCGCATCCCAATCCGACCGCGGATAGCGGCGCGAGGCACCGTTCGCCACCATGCTGGCGGATGCGACCGCACCGTTACCTTCATTGGTAAGACCGCGGACCTTGTGTCCGCCCCAGGGCGATTGCATCTCAACAGCGGGGAGAGCGGGGCGTGGATGGGCGCCTGGCTCGGGCGGCCACCGTGGAGAAAGATCATGGCCGCCTGGAACGGCGGGTCTGCGCGACGGTCGCCGATCCGAACGTCATTGCCTGGCTCGATCCCGACGGGCACTGGAACGGCCTCCGTACAATTGCCCGGGTCACGGCGACCCGGACCGTGGGCGAGCACGACCCGACCACCGCGACCCGGTACGACGTCACCACCCTGCCCGGCGCGGCCCGCCCGATCGCCGCGGCCGTGCGCAGTCACTGGGGGATCGAGAACGGGCCGCAACGGGTGCTCGACATGGCGTTCCAGGAGGACGACAATCGGACCCGCGCCGGACACAGCGCCGCGAACCTGTCGCTGAGCCTGGTGCGACTTGAGCCGACCCGCAAACACGGGATCACGGCCAGTCGACCGCGGGCGCGCGGGGATCATGACTCTCTGCTCCGTGTCCTCGGGACCGTTGAGATGCAATCGCCCCGCACGCACCCCCGGTATGGGAATGCAGGCAGGGGTTGGCGGTTACACTGTCAAATTAACCACGACGAACAAGTCCGAACCTGCCCAGAACGACTGCGGAAGGCGTCAGATGTTGCAAGTCATACGAAATCCGGTCGATCTAGGATTCGACGGTCAGGCCATTGAAGATGCGTGGAACACACTGGTGTATGGCGCCGACCGCCACGAATACGGGGGCGCGGTGGCCCTGGTCGCGCGGGGCGGCGAGATCGCGCTCTACCGCGCGACCGGCTGGGCGGTGCGGGAGCCAGAGGACCAACGCTCGCCAATGGGGATCGATACGATCTTCGACCTGGCCTCGCTGACCAAGGTGACCGCGACCACACCGTCGATCCTGAAGCTGGTGGCCGAGGGCCGGATCGGGCTCGACCAGCCGGTCGGGGAGATCCTGCCCGAGTTCGGGGTCGAGGGGATGAAGGCCGGGGTCACGGTCAAGCGGTTGCTGACCCATTCGGCCGGGTTCCGGGATTGGCTCCCGGTCTCGTCCAAGGTGGCCGGGGAGCAGGCGTACATCGAAGCCTATGCAGTCACACAACCCGAGTGGGAACCGGACACCCGAGTAGTTTACAGCGATCCTGGCTTCATCACTCTGGGAGCCGTGATTCAGCGAGTGACGGGAGAAAGACTCGATGCCTATGCCAAGCGGCAAATCTTCCATCCACTGGGAATGGTGGACACGATGTACACGCCACCGCGGTCACTCCGACGACGGATCGCGGCGACGGAATCGCGGCGTTTTCCGCCAGGCTCCACGTCGGCCCGCGCGCGTTTTCCGCGACAACGAGGAATCGTTGGCGGCCTCCGGCACGCCGCCGTCTCAGCTGCCGCGCGGTTTCCTCTCTTGAAAGGGAGGCTCGCGGCATTCGATACCGGTAACGCATTCGAGGCGGAACCGCGGCCGGGTTCCAGACCAGCGGGCGGGCGGTTGCGGGACGGCCTCATTCGCGGCGATGTGCACGACGGGAACGCCTGGTACGGGTTCGGCGGGATCGCCGGTCACGCCGGGTTGTTCGGCGCGGCGATCGACCTCTTCCGTTATGGCCAGATGTGGCTCAACGGGGGCGAACTGGAAGGAGCCCGGATCCTGCCGGAGGGCCTGGTGGCTCAGGCGATCGTCAATCACACGAGGTATGACGACCTGACCGATGTGCGCGGTTACGGCTGGCGGTTGCTGCCGCC
>JACCYX010000371.1 GCA_013696265.1 Chloroflexia bacterium | reverse complement strand
GTGCTCGACGGTGAGCTTGCCAGGAATATCCAGCGCAACCGTGACCGCTATCCCGAACTGGTGAGTCTCACCCTTGAATTGGCCACGCTTGACACATTGGGCGCATCCGCACGATCCGGAACGGCGTTGCCCGTGGCGATGGCATCACATCTACCGCAACTGGAACACGTAGCCAAAAGGGTGCCGTAAACCGCAATCCGCACCTCGCACGGAAAACGAAAACCGCCCCAGGTTTCCCCGGGGCGGTAAATGATATGCAGTCTTCAAACCGGCGGGCGATCAAATCGCGGCCTATCGGTCGCGGGCGGAAAACCCTACTTGGTCTGGTTGCGGCGTCGACGGCGCTCGGCCTTGCGGCGCTTCGCCCGATTCTCTTCCTGAACGCTAATGAACCGCAGTCCACGGCGATACTCGCGGATGATGCCGGATCGCTCGATGCCCTTGTTGAATCGCCGCAGCAGTTGCTCAAAGCTTTCGGAGTCTCGAATCTCAACACGCATAAATGCTCATCACCACCTTCAGTCGCGTGTGTCAGGTCATGGCTTTTCGATTCACCGCATATGACGGGCACGAAAAAGCACCGAAGATCGACTTCGGACACGGAATTATACGCGATCCGGGACCTATCGTCCTATATACCGGAATGGGTTGGACGGGGCTTCGCCATTGACGAATCGCCGCCGGCCGTTCTCAAATGGAGGCAGAATCGAACCACGAGCCCTCAATGAAGGATCACGCACCATGACGACTTCCACCACAGTTCGCGCCGTCGCCATCATCCCGGCCCAGCCGGGCGCCGTCAGGGTGACCACCATCGACGTGCCGGAGCCGGGACCGGGCGAGGTCGAGATCGGGGTGATCCGGGTCGGGGTTTGCGGCACTGACCGTGAGTTGATCCGAGGTGAAATTGGATTCCCCCCGGCGGGGTCGGATGAACTCATCCTCGGGCACGAGGTTGTGGGCCGTGTCCTCACGCTCGGTCCCGGTGTCACCGGTCTCGCCATCGGCGACCTGGTGACGGTCACGGTGCGGAGGCCGGACGGGTGCGCCGCCTGCCAGGCGGGAGAGCCGGATATGTGCCTCGACCGCGAGTACACCGAACGCGGCATCGCCGGCGCGCACGGCTTCATGGCGGAAAGGATCGTCGAGCGCCAGGATTGGGTGGTCAAGGTGCCTGATCGCCTCGAACCAGTGGCGATGCTGACCGAGCCGCTCACCGTCGTCGAAAAGGCGGTGCGGCAAGCGAACCTGATCCAGCACCGCCTCAATTACTGGAACCTGAAGACCGCCGTGGTAATGGGCGCGGGCCCAATCGGCCTGCTGGGAACGCTCTTGCTGCGGAGCCGGGGCGTGGATACGTACACGCTTGCCCGGACACCCGCCCCGAACCCCGCAGCCGAATTGGTGACAGCGAGCGGCGCCACCTACATCTCCACCAGCGAGCAAGCCCTTGGGGAACTCGCCGCCACCCTTCCCAACATCGACCTCATCCTCGAATCGAGCGGATCGAGCCAGGTCGTCTTCGAGAGCATGCGTTTGCTCGGCAACAACGGGGTGCTGGTGCTGCTCAGCCTGACCGGCGGTCACGACACGCACGAGGTGCCGACCGCCGAACTCAACACGTCGCTGGTGGCCGGGAACAAGGTGGTCGTCGGCAGCGTGAACGCCGGGATGGTCGATTTTGCCAACGCCGTCGAAAGCCTCGGCCGCTTCGAGGATCTCTGGCCGGGCTTGACGGAGTCGATGATCACCCATCGCTTCACGCTCGACGACGATTTGGCCAGTGCTACCGGCAAGCTGCCGGGCGGGATCAAGAGCGTGATCGAATTCGGGAATGGGGGGTGAGCAACAAGGGACGCAGTTTAACCCGGCCTTCAGCCGATCCTCCCCTGCCGTCATGTCGAGCGCCAGCGAGGAATGACAGTTTGCGCTGGACGCAGGAATCAGGAAGGCAGGGACGCAGCCTGGTTGAAGGTCGTCACCTCTTCGACCGGGTTGGCGACGTGCGCAAACACTTTCCGGATGTCGCCGCCGCGAATCTGGACCGTTTCGGTCGGCAGTACAAGGCTCAGCAGCAGCCACTCCTCGCCGTAAAGATCAGGATCGACGTAAGTTCGTACATTCTCATCGAAGCCGAACGGGTAGGCGGCGCCCGGTTCGGCGGCGAACCGGGACCAGAGTTCCTCATCGGTCATGATCTTCGGCTTCGGGCCGCCGAGGTGGGTCCGGACCGCCTTGAAATCGACCCGTCGCCCGGCCAGGGTCACATAGACGATCACGTCCTCGCCACTCTTCAGCACCAGGCTCTTGGACTCGGTGCCAATGAAGGCCGATTCCTGGCGGGCCAGTTCGGCATCATCGTAATTCCGGATCGGACGATGGGCGTAAATCTTGTACTCGGCGCCGACCGCGTCCATCAGACCGATCATGCGCCGCCGGGCCAGTTCCGGCGTCAGTGTCTCACTCATTGTCCGGCTCCTGGCCGCCGACATCGGCCGACAGCGCGTCGCGGTAGACTGGCAGCCGCTTGCCAAAGCGCGATCCCCAGGTTCCCTTGGCCACGAGGTTGGCGAGCGAGTTGCGATCGGCCGAGGTCAGCGCGAACCGCTGGCGATTCGTCATCTCGGCCAGCGCGTCCCGGTCGTCGATGTCCCAACGCCCGGCGACGATGCCGCGCACGTCCTTGCGGCGTTCCTGGCCGGTATCGACCGCCGCCTGGAGGGCGGCGATTTCAGCGTCGGCTCCCCTTACCTGGGCGTGCAGCCCAACCACCGTCACGTGGCTGACCAGCGCCTGGCCGGTGAAGACGAACCAGTGCTTGGCGAGGTCTTCGTGATAGCCGGTTTCAGGCTGGGCCAATCCGGCCGCGCCATCGAGAATCACGACCTGGGCCGAGGCCGCGCCGGGGGAGTCCTCCGATGTCGCAAAGCTCGTGGCGGTGATTCCGAAGTAGGGCCGGAGCATGCCCCTGACCACCATCTCGGCGGTGGGTCCGACGTCGAGCAGGCGAACCACTGTCTCTTCCACGCCGTCCGGCCGGACGGGGGTTCGCATCGCGATCGGCCCGATGCCGTCAAGCACGACCGCCACCTCGGAGATGAGGATGTGCGTTTCGGCCAGCAGGGTCGCCTCGGCGACGGAGAGCAGAGCTACGTCCTCCGAGGTCACATCGGCGGCGCGCAACCCCTCCCTCACGGAGACGGCTACGTCCGTCTCTACCCAGCCCTCGGCAAGCGGAAGGGCGATCAGGGATGTCGTAAGATTGTCGTCGATGAGCAGCGTCACAATTCAACCATTTCCTGGAGGCCGGCCCATGACCGCGCCTATTCATTACAGCAAGGCTTGCGTTTCGAAGAGATGCTGGAACTGGTCCAGCGGATAGCGCGGGAACGAGCCGAACACCTTCAATTCCTTGACCATCTCGCCGAGTTCTTCGAGAACCTGGGCGACTTCCGGGTCGAGCCGGTGCCCTTCGAAGTCGAGCAGGAAGACGTAGAGCCCGAGCACCCCCTTGATCGGGCGGGACTCGATCTTGGTGAGCTGGATGTTCCGCTCGGCAAACGGCTGGAAGGTCCTGAACAAGATGCCCGGCACGTTCTCCTTGACCGTGAACCCGATCGCGGTCTTGTCGTTGCCGGTCGGCGGCGCATCCTCGTTGGCGAGCACCACGAAGCGGGTCAGGTTGCCCCGGATGTCCTGGATGTCCCGCGCCAGGATCTGCCCGCAGTAGAGTTCGTGCGCCCGCATGGGGCCGATCGCCGCCTTCGTGGGATCGCCGCCGTCGACGACTTCCTTGACCGCGCCCGCCGTCGAGAGCCAGGCGACCTGCTCCGCGTGGGGCAGGAAACGCTCCAGGAACCGGCGGCATTGGGCGAGCCCCTGGGGATGCGAAACCACGGTAGCGATGCCATCCAACGTTGCGCCGGGAACGGTCACCATCACGTGCCGGATCGGCACCACGACTTCGGCGCGGACCATCAGTCCGGTTTCGTGGATGAGGAGGTCGAGGGTGGTGCTGATTGGCCCTTCGATCGAGTTCTCGATCGGCAACACCGCCACGTCGGCCAGCCCGGTTTCAACCGCCGAGACCAGCGCCGGGATGCTCGGTACGGCGACGAACTCGGCATCGTCGCCGCCGTAGATCAGCGCCGCCTCTTCACTGTTCGTCCCGCGTGGTCCCAGAAATGCTACCGACATGCGCCATCCACATCCTTTGGCTGAATGATCGTCCGCCACCCTCTTATCGTCACTTTGAGGAACGAGGAATCCCTGCGCGAAGCGCTTCCGGCAAAGCCGGTGCATCGGCGCCTATGGTCGCAATGGTTGACGAACCACCAACATGCGCTGACGCGCATCCGCTTCGCGGAGGGATTCCCCGCTGGCGCTCGGAATGACAACCTGGTGGATGCATCGCAACGAGTGGGACCATCGTTCCCGTTATCCTACCCCACGCCAGCCCCGTATACTCCCGACATGACTGATCGAGACTCGCCACGTCCCAAGAAACCGCGACGGCCCAGGGCGCCGAAAGCCCCCAAACAGCGGCCGCCCGCCGAAACGGTCGACAGCGCCCAGCGGCTCTTCCTGGCTGTACCGCTGCCGGAGCCGGTGGTGACGCTCGTCGATACGATGTCGCGGAGTCTCCAGGCGGAGGAGTGGCCGGTGCGCTGGACCGCCCCTGGCAACGCCCACGTCACGCTTCATTTTCTCGGCGAGGTCGAGCCCGAACGCGGCCAGTTGTTGCGCCTGGCGCTCAGGAGCGTCATCGCGCTGCATGACCGTTTCGATCTCCGCACGGCGGACCTCGGCGTCTTTCCGAACATGAAGCGGCCCCGCATCATTTGGCTCGGCCTCTACGGCCCCGCCCATCGCCTCCACACGCTGCGTGACGCGATCGGGGATTTGCTCGTGTCGTTCGACTTCGAACTGGCCGAAGGGGAGTTCCACCCGCACATCACCCTCGGGCGCGTCCGCGACGCCCGCAAGTCGCGGGTGCGTGACCTGCCGGCGGCAATCCGGGCCCGGTTGGAAGCGGCGGCGGCCAGCGGCGAAGTGACCCATAAAGAGCCAATCCCGGTGCCGGTCGACGAGGTAGTGCTGGTCCAGAGCCACCTCGGCAAGGACGGACCGCGCTACGAGGTGCTGGAACGCTACCCGCTTCGAGCGGCCGAGTCATAGGTTTTCCGCGGGCAGTGAGACATTCCTGGTAGTGGTCGAGTTCATCTTGATCTTGAGCCAGGCAAAGACAAGCTTTGCCACTACCAGCTTCGCGAACATGTCCTGCTCCCTGGAATCGTCGGCCCGCATTTCACAAACTCCGGCGAACACCCACCGACGGAAACCGGCCCTCCCCACCGACCTACCGGGCAAGGAGGTGGATCACGAATGAGCACCGCGATGCAGATGCCTAACACCGGGGGCGATCCCGAGGCGCCGAACGCGCGCGAACCGGCCGATGTGTCGGCCTGGTTCGACGA
>JACCYX010000361.1 GCA_013696265.1 Chloroflexia bacterium | reverse complement strand
TGCCGGCCAGCGGCTTCGGCATAAATGTCGCGTGCAGGCCGTGCTTCTGGGCGATGGCTTTCAGGATGTACTTGAAGGAAACGGCGCGGTCGGCGGTCGGGATCGCCGGGCCGTACTAGAAGTCGATTTCGTGCTGGCCGATCGCGACCTCGTGGTGGCTGGCCTCGACCTCGATCCCCATCTCGTCGAGCGCGAGCACCATATCCTTGCGGACGGTGGAGGCGAGGTCGGTGGAGAGATCGAAGTAGCCGCCGCGGTCGTGCGGCAGGACCTTGATGTCGCCGGCGTCGTCACGCTCGAACAGGAAGAACTCCAATTCGGGGCCGACATTGTAGGTATAGCCGAGGTCGGCGAGTTTCTCGAGCTGCTTGTAGAGCACGCCGCGGGGGTCGCCCGCGAACGTATCGCCATTGGGCGTGTGCACCCAGCAGATGACGCGGGCGGTGGTGAACTCGCCGCGTTCCCAGGGGATGATCGTGAAGGTCGAAAGGTCGACTTCCAGGTACATGTCGGACTCGGCGATGCGGGTGAAGCCGGCGATGGAGGAGCCGTCGATCCACTGTCCGCCATCGACGATGTGATCGAAGATTTTGGCCGGAACGGTGACGCTCTTGACGATGCCCATCACGTCCGTGAACTGGAGGTTGATGAACTTGACGCCTTCGGCCTCGATCAGGGCATAGATCTCGTCAGGGGTGGGCCCGGTCCCGAGCAGCGCGCTTCGATCGATTCCGGATGATGATTCAGCCACGTCCAGTGTTCTCCCGCCGATACACCCACGGTCGACCCACACGCCAACCGCTCGAAAAGTGAACCTCATAGAGCCTAGCGCGAGCGCGAGCGACCGGGCATCGTGCATCGTGATGAACTTCACAGGCGATTTTTGTTCACTCTGCACACATTCGGGTTTGCGGGCCAAGTGTTTGGCTGCATTTGGCACAAAAGCCCACGATCGAGCGATGCGTCCAGAAGCGGCCAGGCACGGTTGTCCTGTCCCAAGCAACCTTTGCGATGCTGAAGCTGTTCTCCAGGAACGACGAACGCCGGAAACTTTCGATTCCGGCGTTCGCGCGTATCGCGCGATGGGGCAGTTCGTTGTCGGTCGCCAGCAGGGGGCAGGTGCCGTAGCCGCCTCCCGTGACGGTGGTGGTTGCCCGCGCCGTGCGTCGCGAGTCGAGGTGGCTACTCCGGACGTGCGCGGCTCTGGATGGCCAACGCGCCCATGAGCGCGGCCAGGCTGGCGAAACCAAGCAGGATTCCCATGCCGGCCGGGCTGTCCTGACCGGTGGTTGCGGCCTGTCCGGTGTTCGGCAGGCCCGTGACGGTCAGGTCGAAGGCGGTGCCATCGCCCGCGCCGCCATCACCGGTACCAGTACCCGTTCCGGTGCCCGTGCCGGTCCCACCGTCACCGGTTCCCGTGCCACCATTGCCGGTGCCGGTTCCACCGTTTCCAGTGCCGGTCCCGCCATCGCCCGTGCCGCCGTCGGCGGTGCATCCGGTGTAGCGAATGCCGGTGACATCGCCCCCCAGGCTATTGAGGGCCGACTGGAGTTCATCCGCGCCTTCCGCGTCGCCGGCGGCATCGATGAGGGCCTGGATTTCCCCGCGGGAAACCACGCCGTCGTCGTTCCCATCGATAAGGGCCAGCGAACCGTTCGGGCGGCAAAGCTCCCGAGCCACCGCCGGATTCATGGCGAGTCCCGTAAGACCTATCGCCCTCTTGGCCGGCGATGGATTTCCTTCCCTCTCACAGTTTCGTACAATTTCATGCGATATCGTACGTTTCCGCGAAGGAGCCGATCATGTCCGAACCAGATTCCCCTGAACTGCGGGTGATGTCCGCCTCAGAGGTTCGCCAGCACTTCGGCGATGTCGTCAATCGCGTGGCCCGCGGCGAGTGCCGGGTGATCGTCGAAAAGCACGGGGCCCCGGCGGTGGGCCTCGTGTCGATGGATGATATCCGCCGGTTGCGCAGTCAGGACGAACTTTTCGAACGCCGCGCCAGCCTGGTCGAGCGTGTTCGCGCGCATTTCGACGATGTACCGGACGCGGAACTTGAACGAGAAATCGAGCAGGCCTTCGATGAGATGCGCCAGGAACGGCGGCACCATCGTGCAGTTGCCACCAAGGCCGCATCGTGAAGGTGGTTTTCGACGCGAACGTTTTCATCTCGGGGCTTTCGCGTCGGATTCCCAGCCCGCCAACGATCCTGATGGATCTGTGGAAGCGTGGAACCTTCGATGTCTTTGTATCTCAGCACATTCTCACCAAGGTCGAAGAGGCGTGGCGATAACCCTACTTCCGCACCTTTCTCACCGATGAGGAAATTGCCGTCATTCTTGATGAAGTATCTTCATTGGCGGACACTGTCCTTCCCGTCGGCGACGTTCACGGTGTCGCCGAGGATGACGAGGACGACCTCGTGCTGGCGACGGCCGTCGCCGCGCAAGCCGATTATCTCGTGACCGGCGACAAATACCTGCCGCGTATTGGTGAGTTCCGGGGCATCCCG
>JACCYX010000359.1 GCA_013696265.1 Chloroflexia bacterium | reverse complement strand
TCGCCGCGCGGCGGTTTGGTCAACGAACTGCTGGCGCTGTTCGACATCGGCCCGGTCCGCTTCCTCACCAATACCACCTGGGCGCGAACGATGATGATCGTGCTGCCGGTCTGGAAGGACATGGGCTACGCCGCCATCATCTACCTGGCCTCGATCACCACGATCAGCCCGTCGCTCTACGAAGCCGCGCGGATCGACGGCGCGAGCCGCTTCCAGCAAATCCGCCAGATCACGATTCCCCTGCTGAAGCCGACGATGAAGGTTGTGCTGCTGCTGAACGTGCTCGGGCTGCTGCGTATCTTCGACCAGATTTATGTCATGCAAAACCCGGTGGTCAGGCGCAAGGTCGACGTGCTGATGACCTACGTCTACGACACGGGCATCCAGCAATACGAAGTCGGGTACGCCAGCGCCGTCTCGGTGATGGTGCTGCTGGCGACCCTGGTCCTCACCGCGATCGTTTGGCGACTTACGGGCTTCGGCCGGGAGAACTGACATGGCAATCGAGAAGGGCGCCCCAAACCAGTTTGACCGCGCGCCGGGCGGCACGGGCGAGCGCCTCTTCAACGTCGTGAACGTGCTGTTCATGCTCCTGCTCGTGGCGGTGATGGTGGTGCCGTTCATCAACGTCCTGGCCGTGGCCTTCTCCTCGTCCCTTTCGTCGCTGGAACTGGGCATCAAGCTCTGGCCGTCGGAGTGGAGCGTGGAAGGGTTCCGCACGGTCTGGGTCAACGTCGGGCTCCAGCGCGCGTTCATCAACAGCGTGATCGTGACCTCGATCGGCACGGTGCTGCACGTGGCACTCGCCGCCTTTGCCGGGTACGTGCTGATCCAGCGCAACCTGCCCGGTAAGAAGCTGATGATCGCCCTGATCCTGGCGACGATGGCGATTCCCGGCGAGCTGATCATGATCCCGCTCTTCATCGTGAACCAGAACCTGGGGCTGCTGAACTCGCTGGCGGCGCTGGTCTTTTCCGGGCTGGTTTCCGGTTTCAGCATCCTGCTGATCCGCAACTACTTCCAGTCCGTTCCCTACGATCTCTGGGAATCGGCGAAGATCGACGGCGCGGGCGACTTCTTCATCTTCCGCACGATCTACCTGCCACTCTCCCAGGCGGGACTGGCGACGATCGCCCTCTTCGAACTCGTCTCGCGCTGGAACCAGTTCCTGCCAGTCATCCTCTATATCAGCGACAGCAGCAAATACACCCTCCAGGTCACGCTGCAGGCGCTGGTGACCGAGAACGAGGGCGTCTCGGGCACGTCGATGATCACGCCCAACGTGCGGATGGCCGGGATCGTGATCGCGATCCTGCCGCTCGTCGCGCTCTATCCGTTCATGCAGAAATACTTCGTCCAGGGGATTACGCTCGGCTCCGTCAAGGAGTAGCGCGGAGTTCGGGCAAAGACAGTGAGTGAACCGGTGGACGGGGGGCCGTCCGTAGGGGCGGACCCCGATCGCATTCTGGATCGAGCTAGCCGCGATGCAGGGTGTCCGCCCGGTTCGCGGCAACCCCGATCCCGCCGTTCGCCACCATCCGGGCGGACACCCTGAGTGTCGCTACGAAAGGCCCATATGCGACCGGGGTCCGCCCCTACGAGATGGGTGTTTTACGCCAATCCCTCGTCACTGTCCATCATGCGTTACCAAAGTTGAAACGTCCTGGTTTCATCTCATTGCAGAGTGACCACCTGGTGTTCCTATCAGTCGATGGCGTCGAACAGGTCTTCGCCGCGGGCCAGGCGGCGGGCGGTTCGCGCGGTCTGGAGCATGGCTCGGCTGGTGGGGGCGTGGCCCGCAAGATAGCGGGCGACGGCGACCAGCACCCGGTTGGCACGTTCGGGGGCGACGGGCGCCAGTTCGCGGTGCAGCGCGACGCCGGCTTCGAACATCTGATACGAGTGGAACTCGCCGTCCTCCCGGAGCAGGAGGTGGCCGAGCGCGGCGATCAACGGATTCGGGTCGTGGCCGAGCGCGAGGTAGCGCCAGGTGAGTTGGCCAGCCAGCTCGACCTGCTGTTCACGGTCCAGGGTGTCGTCCAGGTGCGCGAGCAGGTCGTCCGCCCCGGCCGGCAGCGCGTCGAGCGCCGCCTGACGTTGCTCCGGCAACCGGGCGGGCGGCACATTCAGGAAGCGGTCGAGGTAGAGGCTCATCGCGCCGTGGTAGACGCCGCGCAGAAGCTCGGCCGATGGCGCGCGGCGCATCAGTTGGTGGGTCGCGTTGAGATACGTGAACGTGTGCAGCACCGTGATCCAGTCGCTGAATTCGTTGCTGGTGTGGAAGTGGGCCACGCGCAGCGCGGCCGCGTAGACGAGCGCCTGGCTGACCGCGACGGGCGGCGCCCCGGTCTCCAGCGCGGCGGTCAAGGCCGCGACGATCGCGGTGGGGTCGTCGCCGAGCAGCGTGGCGACCAACTCGTCCGGCGCCCGCCAATCGGGGTTGCCCCCAGCGTTGGCGAAGAGGCTGTCGACCCGGTTGAACGCCGGGTCGAGGAGGGCGACCAGGTCGACCGGGCGGCGCCAGGAGTTGAGTTCTTCGGAGCGGGTGCTCCGCGCGATCACCGGCGTCAGGCTGGGCAGGATCGTGGCCGCGTGGCGGCAGCCGATCAGGTCGAGGAGTTCGCAGGCCTTGTTCACGAAGTCGAGGGTGTGCCCGCCATCGAGAAAGGCGTGGTCGGTGGCGGCGCTGGCGAGCAGGTCGGCCAGGTCGGCCGGTGAGGCGCCTTGTTCGATCGCGGTGAGCAGCACGCGCTCGGCGCCGTCGCTGTCCCGCACCTCGATGAACTGCCGGAACCAGGTCTTGAGCCGTGAAGCGGGGATGGCGGCGTTCGGCAGCGGATCCAGCGGGTGGCGGGGCGGTTGCCCGGCGCTGTCGCGGGCCACGTGGACGAGACCGTGGTACAGGGCGAGCATCCGGTCGTCGGGGCCGAGCGAGGGCAGCACGTTGCCCATCGCGGTCAGGATCGTCAGTCCGGAGCGCCAGCCGCTCTCCCGGTAGCGCGCGCCAAACCGGCCGCCGATCTCGAGGATGCCGGCCGCCGGTGCCCCGGCCTCGAGCAGGGCGAGCACGTTCTTGGCGAGCACCAGGCTGATCGACTGTTCGAGACCGTCGCGGAGCCGGGCCTGGGCGTGCTCCACCCGGTCATTCCGGCGCGGGCGCGGATCGACGTAGATGATGTCGTCCCGAACGATGACCTCGTACGTCTGTACGTCGTCGGCGAATTGGTCGAAAGTGCCGCCGCTCCGCAGGTCGAAGCGGGCGTGGTGCCAGTGGCAGGTCAGGATGCCATCGCAGACACTTCCGCGGTGCAGGGGAAAGCCCAGGTGCGGGCAGCGGTTGTCGACGGCGTAGATTTCGTCGGAACCGGCGGGCTTGAAGACGGCGATGCCGTGGCGGCCGCCGGAGACGACCGTCACCTCCCCAAGTCCGTCGCGCGGGCCGACCTGGACGAGTCCTTCAAGAGTGGAGGCGGTGGCGACCGATGTCATGGCAATCTCCCTGCCGTTGTCGAACATGGCTGCATCAGGTCGGAGTCCAGACCCCGGAGTGAAACAAGCGACGCAGCCGAATGACCATACCCTACAACCTCAAGTCTGGTTGAGGTCAAGATGCTGTCTGTTCCGCTGGTTTGTCACCCGCCAACTGTCATTCCGAGCTTGCGAGGAATCTCTCGCGCAGCGGTACTTGGAGACGTTTCTACCGGCTTCGCCGGGGGATTCCTCGCAAACTCGGAATGACAATAATGGAAGGCCATACCCATGCAATACGCGATGCCCGAGAATTACACCCAAGCCTGCCGAACAAGGAACTCAGTGCAATGACCACGATTCACGCCCGTCTGGCGTTGCTCCCGGACGGCTGGGCGCGGGATGTCCGGATCACGATGGCGAACGGATCGTTCCAATCGGTCGAGCCCAACCGGCAGCCGGAGGCTGGTGACGAGCGTTGCGAGGCCATCTTGCCGGGGATGCCGAACTTGCACAGCCACGCCTTCCAGCGCGGGATGGCCGGCCTCGCCGAGGTGAGCGGCCCAGCCGCCGACAGCTTCTGGACCTGGCGGGACGTGATGTACCGCTTCGCGCTGGCGATGAATCCCGATCAGATGGAAACAGTGGCGGCCCAGGCATACATCGAGATGTTGGAGGCCGGGTTTACCCGCGTCGGGGAGTTCCACTACCTTCACCACGACCGCGACGGATCACCGTACGAGGACATCGGAGAGATGGCGACCCGGATCGCTTCCGCGTCCGCCCAAACTGGCATTCGCCTGACGCTGTTGCCAGTCTGCTACGCCCACTCCACCTTCGGCGGCGCGCCGCCGCTGCCGGAACAGCGCCGGTTCATTTCGGACCTCGACGGGTTCGCCCGGCTGGTCGAAGCGAGCAAGGGGGCGATCGCCGGTCTCGATGGGGCGGTGCTCGGCGTTGCCCCGCACAGCTTGCGGGCGGTGGCGCCCGATGAACTCGCTGCTCTCCTCGATCTCGTCCCAAACGGGCCAATCCATATCCATGTCGCGGAGCAGGAGAAGGAAGTCGCCGATTGCCTGGCCTGGTCGGGACAGCGACCGGTCGCGTGGCTGCTCGATCACGCGCCTGTCGACGGGCTCTGGTGCCTCATCCACGCCACGCATATGAGGCGGGATGAAACGACTGCCCTCGCCGCGAGCGGGGCGGTGGCAGGCTTGTGCCCGGTCACGGAGGCCAACCTGGGCGATGGGATTTTCCCCGCGGTCGAGTACCTCGCCGCCGGCGGCGGGCGATATGGAATAGGCACCGACTCGAACGTACGGATATCCGTAACCGGCGAGCTGCGCCAACTGGAGTATGCCCAGCGGCTCCAGCGCCGCGCCCGCAACGTGCTGGCGACCGCTGGCGGCTCGACCGGCCGTTCGCTCTTCGATGCCGCCCAGCGTGGCGGACACCAGTCCCTCGGCGTCGCCGACGGCGGGATTGCCGCCGCCGCTCCGGCCGACTTGGTTGCGCTGGCGACCGATGCCTGGGCCGGCGACGACGGTGACGCCCTGCTCAACGGCTGGATCTTCGCGTCAGGTGTAGCGGTCGATGCCGTGTGGGTTGCCGGCCGGAAGGTGGTGCAGGGCGGCCGGCACATGCTGCGCGACGACGAGACCGCGCGCTTCCAGGCCACGATGCGCCAGTTGCTCACCGACACGGACCTGGGGTGAGTACGGGGCGATGGCTGAGTCGCTTTTGAAACGGTTGACCGGAGTATCCATGAAACGTGGCGGCACGGTTCGCCGCTTTCATGCATACAGGTAGGGGAGGCCCTGTGTGGCCTCCCGCCTACCCGGCGGTTGAGTCGGAGGCTACACAGGGCCTCCCCTACGAGAATCCGGGCCTAGAAAAGGTCGTTGACCTCCTCGTTGGCCTCGTTGAGGGCGTCGGCGGCGGTAGCTTCACCGAGGGCGACCGCTTGCATCGCGGCCGTCATGATCGAGGTGTATTCGCCGGCGTTGTCGGCGATCAGAAAGAGGAAGGTGCCGTTCTCCTGCTGCGCCTGATCGAGGTATGGTGCGGCGTCCAGGCCCTTCTCGGCGAACGCCGCCAGGGCCGCCTCGGCGCCGCTCGGAATCGCCGGGAAGACCGCGCCGTAGGAGCCGACGATTTCCTGCGCCTCGGCCGACCCCAGGAACCTGAGCCAGAGCCAGGCTTCTTCCTGGACTTCCGATCCGGTCCAGATCGAATCGGCCAGCCCGTTGAACATGCAGATCCGGCCTTCGAGGCCAGCCGGGAGCCGCCCGAAACCGAACTCCTGGGTCACGTTTTCGCCCAGCCAGTTGATCATCCACGATCCCATGAAGACCAGGGCGCAGGTGCCGGAGGCGAAGACGGTTTCCGCCATGAGGCTGACCACTGCTTCTTCCGGGACCATGAACCCGTTGACCAGGCTCAGGTCGGCGAAGTACTGGACGGTTTCCTGCACGCGCGGATCGTCGAAGTGATATTCCTCGCCCCACGGTTCGTCCATGAAGCGCCAGCCGGTGCTGGCCGCGAAGATGCTCCAGCCAGTCTGGCCGTAGGCGTCGCCGAGGCCCATCGCCAACCCGTACTGCGCGACGCTTTCCTTGTCGAAGGTCTCGCTCAGGCCGTTCTGGCCCGCCTCGTCGAGGGTGAGCTGGGCAA
>JACCYX010000315.1 GCA_013696265.1 Chloroflexia bacterium | reverse complement strand
TTTGTGTGGGCTTTCGGAAGTCGATCGGACCGTCGCCAAACCGCCTGATCGTTTCCGCCGAAGCATGTTGCGTGTGTATCCCCGTCAAGGGAGGGTTCTGTGTACCCGAGCAACGACCTGATTGTAGTCATGCTCCCCGGAGCGTGTCAAGCCGCCGCGTGCCCGAATGGCACACCGGCGAACCCGGCCGGGAACCGGTAGCCCGGTGCCGGAACGCACCGACAACCGCGACGCGCGGGAGGACACGGCGGACCAGCTGGAGCCAGCGGACCAGGCGCGGGGGGGAACAGCCCCCAAACCCGGTTCCGGTTCCGGGCGTTCCGCCGTGTCCTCCGGTACATCGCGCACGCGGGCCGTGAAACGCCCGACCACACCGCCCACCGAAGACGTGACCGGTGTGGTCGGCGATGCCTCGGCGGCGGGCAGCCGCTCCGGGGAGGATGCCCGGCGACGCGGCTGGTTCTGGCACTGGAACAACATCGTCACCCAGTACGCGCCGATGATCGGGCTCAAGGGGGTTGGCCTGATCAACTCCTACACGGTCTGGACCGATCGCCGCGAGTCGTCCCCGCACCGGGGTTACGCCTTCCCCTCGCAACAGAGCGAGGCCGATTTCTACGGCGAAGACCGGGCCGAGTTGATCACGATCAACAAGCTCCTCGTCGCGCTCGACCTGATCGAGATTCGCAAGGAAATGGTGCTCAGGATCGACGAGAAGGGCCGCCGCTGGAAGGTGCCGCACAACTTCTACCGGGTCAAGGATCACGGCGACGGCTTCAGCCTCACGTCGGGCGACGTGCTGAAGGTGGCGGCACTCGCCGAGCGGGACCGCGCGGTCTACCGCTACGTGCACCGGATGTTCTCGCCGAAGTTCTCGCCGATCGACAGCCAGAACGTCTGGCACGGAATCCTGGCAGAGGTCCGGGAAACCGAGGTCTGGCGGACGCTGGCGGCCCGGACCGCGAAGGATGAATCGAAAGCCTCGGCCCGCAGCAAGGCCGGGCACGCCTCGCGCCGCACCAGCGCGGCCGGCGATGTTTTTTCTTTGCCTGAAGGCGTTGACAGCGAGGAATCCGAGGCGACAGCAACCGACAGCGGTAATGACAGTACAACTGGCGCATCATCTGTCGTCACTGGCGAGACGCCAACCTTTGTTGCAAGGACCAACACTGGTTCAGCGACCGATGATGAACAGGCCAACACTGGTTTCGACGAAAATGGTGAACCCTCTGTTGACGGGATCAACAACGATGGGGTAACCAGTGTTCAGCCGAGCAACAGTATGTATTACCAATCTTTAACAACCACAACGACTGAAGAGACGATCGACTTTTCAGCGCCGGAACAGTCCGGTTCGGGTGGCGGGCCGGGCGTGGCTCCCGATCACGCGTGGGCCGAAACGCATGTGACGAAGCTGTTCGAGGAAGCGAACGACCGGGTTTCGACACCGGCCGAGCGGCGGTTGCTGCGCCAGCTCGCCGGGTCATTCGAAGCGGCGGCGGCGCGATCCGGGCAGTCGGGCTGGGAGTGGCTGGGCCACGCGATCGACGACGCGGTCGCCGCCGGCAGCCGCTTCGTGGCCCCGCGGCGACTCCGGGAAATCCTGAACCGGTGGGAGCGGGATGGTGTGCCGGCGGACTACATTCCCGACGCGCCGCCTCGTTCCGGGATGGCACAGGAGACACCGGAACCTGTGACAAGGCGGGCGGCGGCCAGTCACAGGTCTTCAGGTGGGGAGTGGCCGGCACAAGACCGGCCAGTACGAGATCAGGAGCGTCCAGTACAAGACCAGGACAGGCCGGCACGAAACGCGGCTGCTCCGCTGGCGGACGACAAGCCGTTCGTGGCGCCGGTCTTCACGGTCGAGGGCTGCGGGATGACGAACCGGCAGGTGTGGTCGGCGGTGCTGGGCGACCTCCAGCTCTCGGGCGCGATCGGGCGGACCGAGGTCTCGACCTGGCTACGGGACGCGGCGGTGCTGGTGATGACCGGTGAGGGTGGGATCGTGCTGGGGGTGCCGCACGAGCTGGCGCGGCGGCGGGCGGCCCGCTATCTCGGGGCGATCCGGCAGGCGGTCGAGCGGGTGACGGGCCTGTCGCTGGCGATCGAGGTGGTGCTCTTCCGGGAATGGGCGGCGTAACATTTGATGGCCTTTAGGGTTGGCACAAGCCGGGCGATGCACATCAGAGGTGCGGCCCGAATTACCGGTGTCGTAGGGGCGGACCGACCCCGCTGGATACGATCGCAGAGGAGCGTCACGCGACGGCACACAGGGTGTCC
>JACCYX010000281.1 GCA_013696265.1 Chloroflexia bacterium | reverse complement strand
GGTTGGTTGGACGGGAGGCCACACAGGGCTTCCCCTACTGGAATGCTGTCCGGCCTATCCCACCACGGTGTCGAAGAACTCGCGCTCGCGATTCTCGAGGAGCGGCACGATCCGGCCTTCGATGATCTCCTTGAAGTGCGGCGTCTCGCGGTGGGCGGCGATCGCGTCCATATCGGTGTACCGCTCGTAGAGCAGGATCAGGTTGGGGTCGTCGTGCGATCGGTTGGCGAAATAGAGCGAGCATTCTGGTTCATGCTCCGCGACCAGCGGCGCCATCTCCTTGAGCGCGCCGATAACGGCGTCGACGTTTCCTTCCTTGACGTGATACCTGGCGACGAGCACGATCATTGCGATTCTTCCTTCCGCTCATTTCGACGAATTCGCCACCTGGCGATCCGATGCAGATGCAAAAATGGGCCGACCTGTCCTCCGTTCGTTCGTATCCTCAACACACGAGGTGATGTGCCGATTCACCGTCCAGTGCCCGGCGGATGTTGAACCAGAGTTCCTGGGAATCCCTGATCCACGTCCACGGTCCCTGGGCCGCCGAGTGCGGGGTCAGCACGACGCGTTGCGGATGGGCCTCGTGGAGGGCGTGGAGCCGGCTGTCGGTTGGCACCGGCTCCTCGGCGAAGGCGTCGATCGCGGCGGCCCTGATCTCGCCGGATTCCAGGGCGTCGGCCAAAGCGTGCTCATCGACCAGCTTGCCGCGGGCGGTGTTGACGAACAGCGCGGTCGGCTTCATGAGCCCGAATTCGCGGGCGCCAATGATGCCCTCGGTCTGCTCGTTGAGGGCAAGCTGGACCGAGAGCACATCGGACTGCGTGAATAGGTCGTCCCCGTCGACATATTCCACGCCAAGCGACCCCTCCAGATCGGAGAAGCGGGTGATGTCCCAGTAGATCGTCCGCATGTTGAATGCCCTGGCGATCCGGGCCACCGGTCTCGCGATTTCCCCGAGTCCGAGCAGGCCCAGGGTGAGGTCGCTGACGATCTGCACGCCAGGATGATAGGCGCCCCACTCGTCGCGGTAGGCGCGGCTGGTCATGTAGTCACGCTGGTCGGCCAGCCTCTTGAGATCGACGAGTATCATGGCCCAGACATGCTCCGCGACCGCCGAGTAGTTGATCAGCGGCGTCGCCGCCACCGGGATGCCGCGCGACCGCGCCGCCTCCAGCGGCACGCCGCGATAGTCGAGACCCAGGTGCTGGATCAGGCGTAGTCCCCCGGCATTGTCGAGGGCTTCCGCCGGCAGCGACTCCTTGTGGAGGATCAGGAAATCCGCGTCGGCAAGTTCTCGCTCGATCGCGCCCGGATCGGATGTATCCATGAGCCGGGCGCCGAACTCATCGAAGACGGCCCGGAATCCGCGCTGTGACTTCACTGGGTCGCAGAGCCAAACGAGTTCGATCTCGTGATCCGAGAGGAGATCATCGATCGAGACGACGCGGGATCGGGCGTCTGGATCCTCGATCGACAGACGCTCCCGCACGCCGGGAGGCCAGGCGTCCCAGGGCCGCATGCCGAGCAAGGTGTTGCCGATGTTGTCCCAGACCACAATCTTGAGTTTCTCCACGGGATTCCTCATTTGGTGTTCGCTCACGCCAACCTGTCCTTCCGGACATGCGCCCAGGCGCGGGAGAACGTGCGCTTGCCGTTGGCGAGAATCGCGCCGCTGGATTCGTTGTCGATTTGGTTCGGTTTTACCTCCATCGAGAGGATCGGGGTCGCTCCCAAGCGTGACCGGGCGTTTTCCCAGTACCCGTGCGCGTCGAGTTGCCGGAGATACTCGACGATCTCTGGCCCGTCATTGCGGCCCTGCGGATGCCCGAAGCGCGGGTGGAAGTCGCCGAAGAACGGGCAGCCGGGGTCGTCGATCACGCAATTGCCGATGTGGGCGTGAATCAGGTGACGTCCGGCAGCACCGATCGCCTGGGCGGATGTCTCGCCCAGCAGCGGCAGGTGACTCAGGTCGACCGTGAGCCCGAAGTTCTCGCGATCGACGGTGTCGGCGAGAGCAGCGGCTTCGATCGTGGGACCGATCAGCCGCTTCTTCTCGATGTCCCGATCGAAGGGTTCCAGCGTGATGTGGAGCCGCCGGTTGGTGGGTTGGCTATCGGCGTAGTCGCAGAGTTCCCGGATGTCCTCGACCAGCCGCTCGAACACCGGAGACCGCCGATCAGGTCCGGGATCGGGCGGCGTGCCGATCATCGCGAGCGTCGAGTCGAAGGAGATCGCTTCGTCGATGAGGTCGTGGAGGCGTTGCCGTGCAACGTCGCGCCGCTCAGGATCGTCGCTAGCGATCTCGATGCCGTCGAAGAGCATGGGCAGGATCGGGAGGTAGACGACCTGGAGTCCACTCCAGCTTAGCAGCGCCCGCGCCCGCTCACGGATGGCGGGATCGCGCACGGGAGCGATTTCGACCGCCCCGAAATCCGCGTCGTCCACGATCCGGTTCAGGGTTTCGATCACGGGCCCTTCGCCGCCCCGGCATTCAGGGAACGCCAGGGCATGCACGACGCCGAGATCCATGGTACCGGCCCAGATCGTCACGAGACACCGCCCAGCGCGGGACGGGTGAGTTCCACTTGATATGGAGTGTCGAAGTTCGTGGTCAGTTCGTTGACCGGCATCGCCCGGCCGAGCCGTTCGGCTTCCAGGAAGCCATAGGAGATCGCCAGCGATCTCAGGCCAAACGCGCCATTGACTTCGGGTGGCCGGTCGTCGAGGATCGCGGCCGCGAAGTCGGCTTGTTCGATCGCCAGCAGGTTGGCGTCGATGTCGGGGTAGTCCAAATCATACGAACCGAGCCGCTTGCCGCCGAAAAGCCGGGCAGTCACGTCGTCGAGTTCGAAATCCGGCACCAGGGCGAGTTGCTCGTCGGGATCGATGCGGACATCCCGGCCATTCCGGCGCAGGGTCAACTCGAGTTGCCGTCCCGACCGGTCGTGGGGAATGGAGAGTGTTCCCTCGCGACCATAGGCGATTCGCGAGAAGTGGGATTGACCCCGCCCCGCCAGGTTGATCAGCCAGTTGCCGATGGCGCCATTCTCGAACCGCACGACGCCGACCGACAGATCCTCGGCATCGACCTCGTGCCACTCGCCGGCATTGTCGACACGTCGCTGATCGACGATCGCGTTGAACCCGAACACCTGCCGGATTGGACCAACCAGGTACTCCATGAGATCGGCGTAATGGATACCCATGTCGACCACGATACCGCCGGACCGTTTCTGATGTCGCCACGGGGTGATGATGACCTTTTCGCCCGAGCCGGACGAGGCCTGAACGAAGAGGTGGATCGGCCCCAGCACGTCCGCTTCGATTAGCGCCCTCGCGAGCCGGTTCATCGGATCGCGCCGGTAGTTCTCGGCTACGGCGAGCTTCCGGTCGGCCCGGTTCGCGGCCTCGATCAGGGATGCGCCTTGTTCTACCGTCAGCGCGATCGGCTTCTCGACCATCACATGGAGGCCGCGTTCGAAGGCGGCGACGCCGACCGGCGCGTGCAGGTCAGGCGAAGTGGTCACGATCAGCGCGTCGAGTTGCGGAACTTGGTCGTGCATTTCCTCGATCGACGCGAAAACGTCTGGCCGTCTGCCGAGGAGGTCTTCGGTCGAACTGGCGGCGCGTTCCGCGTTTTCCGGCAGAGGATCGCAAACGGCGGCCAGTTCCCACGGCTGGGTTCCGATCTCCTTGAGCTTGCGCAGACCCCTGATGTGCCGGCACCCCATTCCCCCGCAGCCCACGAGCGCCAACGCTAACATGGCGAGACCTCCTCCTCTCGTGTCAGGTCGATAGCTTTGTGCTGAGCAGACGTTCCTTCCCCGCCTATCCTTCCTGTCACGTCGAGCTTGCGAGACATCCCCCGCGTAGCGGTATCGGGGCGCCCGGAGTTCCGGCTTCGCCGGGGGATCCCTCCGCTTCGCGTCGGGATGACAGTTGGGTGAAGAGTCGCGCCCCGCCGGGCGGGTCGATCGGTGTCGGACACTGGCTTCACGATCACGGCTACGGACCTATCCAATCTCATAGCCGAGCCCTCGCAGGTAGGCGGCGTTGCTCCGGGCGCTTTCCAGCGGCGAGACATCGCTCTGGCTCTGCTCCAGCACGACCCATCCCCCGAACTTCCGCCGGGTCAGTTCCTCGAGGATGTTCGGGAAGTCGATGTCGATCGTGCCCCGGCCCAACTCGGCGAATTTCCCCCGCCCCCAATCCTTGAGATGAATGTAGCCAAGCCGGTCCCACCAGGTATCCAGCACCGTCAGTGGATCCTCGCTGACGAGCGCGACGTGGGATGCGTCGAGGCAGAGCTTCAGGTATCGGGTCTGGCGCATGAGCACCTCGATTTCCTCCGAGGTTTCGACGGTACAGGCGACGTGCGGGTGGTAGCTGACCGTGACTCCGAGCGTGTCGCCGAAGAGTGCCAGGTCTTCGCAGAGCGCGGCCAACTCGGCGTATTCCTCCTCGGCTGGTGGACGCCAGCGTAGCCGGGCACCGCCAACCAGTCCGAACGCCTCCGCCCCGATCTCCGAAGCGAAGCGAATGTGATTGTGCAGCTTTGTTCGCTGGGTCGGTGAATCGGGTAGCTCGATGCCGGCGAACAACGTGGCGGGCGCCAGGCCGTTCAGGATATCGTTCAGGCTTTGAGGCGTGCCGAGCATGTCGAGGGAATGTCCAAACAGCTCGACCGCCCCCCACCCGGCTTCCCGGATGTCGGCGAGCGCGGCCGGGATGTCGCACATCGCTCCCCAGTTGATCGTGCTGTAGGCGAAGCGCAGCCGGTGCTCGGGCCGGTTCATGATTGGTTTCACCCTTTCTGGCCGGACATCGCGATGCCCTCGACGAACCACCGCTGGGCGGCGATGTAGAGAATGAGAATCGGGAGAATGGAGAGGGCCACGGCCGCCATCATCACGCCACGATCCTGGCTGGCGTTGCCGCTCAGTTCGGCGATCGCCATTGGGAGCACCTTGAGTTCAGGAGACCGCACCACGATCAACGGCCAGAGGTACATTTTCCAGGCGGTAAGAAAGGTGATGATGCTGTAGGCCGTCAGGACCGGGCGTGCGAGGGGAATGGTGAATTTCCAGAATTGCTGCCAGTAGTTGGCGCCGTCGAGGCGGGCCGCTTCATACATTTCGTCGGGGAGCCGCATGAAGAACTGGCGAAACAGGAATGTGCCGAAGGCGGCCTGGGCGACGATCGGCAGGATCATGCCCTGATAGGTATTCACCCACCCGAACTCGACGACCACGATGTAGGTCGGAATCAAGGTGACCTGGGGCGGGATCATCATCGTCCCGAGGTAGATCAGGAAAATGACGTTGCGATAGGGAAAGTTGATGCGGGCAAAGGCGAAGCCTCCCATCGTCGCGAACAGTCCCTGAAGCACCACGATGCTGACCGAGAAGAACGCGGTGTTGAAGAAGACCCGCCCATTGACTCGCTGAAACGCATCGACATAATTGCTCCAGACGAAGGGTTCGGGAATCCAGGTGGGAGGATAGCTGAACGCCTGGGCGTTGTTCTTGAGCGAGGTCGACAGCATCCAGCCAAACGGCACCAGGTTGACGATCGCGCCCACCGCCAGGACGATCAGGATCAGGGTCGTGCCGGTGAGACGGCGGTTCCGGTCCCGGCTTGGGGGAGATTCGGTGACTGTGGCGTTCGGCGCCACGGTTGCGTTGCTCGTCATGAGTAGTGCACCCATCGCTTCTGGAGGACCCAGTTCAGGATCGTGAAGAGGAAGACCACCACGAAAAGCAGGTAGGCCTGGGCGGAGGCGTAACCCATCCGGAAGTACTGGAAGGCGTTCTGGTAAATGTCGTAGATGAGGATATTGG
>JACCYX010000276.1 GCA_013696265.1 Chloroflexia bacterium | reverse complement strand
CCTGCACCACTGGACCCGGCTCTCGTTTTCGGACGGCGATCCCTGGCGGGTCCGGCCGCCCCAACGCTTCGAGGGCCTGACGCCGCTGGACCGGACCCGCGGGGCTGACGTGACCTGGCGCATCGTCGAGCGGCCGGCGGGTCCTGGCTACATCTGCGTGGGAGATGCGGCCGCGGTGCTCGATCCGGCCTCCTCGCATGGCGTGTTGAAGGCGCTCATGTCGGGGATGATGGCGGGCCACGTCATTGCCGAGCACATCGGCGGCGGCGCGACGTCCATCGCCGCCATCTTCGCCTTCACCCGCTGGCTCACCGGGCACTTCAACACCGATGTGACCGCCCTCACGGGTCTGTACCGGTCACTCCCTCATCCCCCCGCGTGGGTCCTCGACGATGTGGCGCCGCGCGTCAACCGGGCGCGGGATGCCGATGTGACCCAGGTGGCCAGCGAATTCCCCACACCCCCTACAATCGAGCCGGGGGCCTGACACTGGCCCAGGGTTACCGTCCCGAGTTCGCGAAGGCGGCGCGGCGGGTCATCTCGGCTCTGTCTACGCATTTGCCAATCAACCATTGTGGAACCGACGGTATTAGAGCGTATTGCACCGGAGTTGGTGGAGCCGGATTCATGTACGGTTGCGGAGCTTGCTCCGCCCGTGCCAGGGAAAAACGATCAACTTCTCTGCAAATCGCTATAAACGAAAGGGTATCTAATGGGCACGAAGATGACCGACGACGAGATCCTGGCCTACATCGACGAGCAGCCGCGGACCGCCCACATCGCGACTGTCCGGGAGGATGGCCGGCCCCATGTCGCCACGATCTGGGTCATGCGTGATGGCGAGGAGATCGTGTTCACCACCTGGCACACCTCCGTGAAGGGCAAGAACCTCGCCCGCACCGGTCAGGCGGCGATCTCGATCGACGATACCGCCGACAACTCGTCCTACGTGGCGATCGAAGGGACCGTCACGATCGATCCCGATCCGGCCCTGAGCCGCCATTGGGCAACGCGGATCGGCGGGAAGTACATGGGTGCGGATCGCGCCGAGGAATTCGGCGTGCGCAACGGCAATCCCGGCGAGGTCGTCTGCCGGTTGCGTCCAACCCGCCTGAGCGGGATGCGGGGCGTGACCGCCTGATCACTTTCGCCCGCGCGAGCGGGGATCGTGCCAGCTCTCGTCGCGCGGCATCGAGGTCGTTTTCCGGCTCGATGCCGCCGCCACCTTGATCAGGACATAGATGAGGCCGATCACGAGCGCGACGCCGATGATTCCCCCGAAGCCCGGCAACGAGCGCCCGAAGCCCAGCACGAAACAGCCGATCAGGACGAACGGCACCCACCGCACCACCGTGGCCGGATCGAGCCCGCCCAAGGCCGGCCGCTGGCCCTCGTTGGGACCGACCGGGGTGTCCATTGCCCCGGCGGGGGCGACGGGAGCAACACGCGAGGTTGGCCGCACGGGCTGTGGCCGGGTTGAGGGTTCCGCGACCGATTCGACCGCAGGGGTTTCCCGCACCACCGGTGCGTGACCGGCAACGACGGGGGCTCCATCGGCCGAGTGCGTCACGTCCACCCGGTCGGTTTGGATGACGGCGGCAGCGCCATCGAACGTCACCTTCGCACCCGCGAGTTCAGCCTCAACCTCCCGCGCCAGGGGAGAATCGTCCGCCGCCATCCGGGCCAGTTCGCTGGCGGCATCGTCGCTGGCGAGGTCTTGCGGACCGGTCGAGCCCGAATCCCGCGAACGCCGCAAGGCATCGCCGATCGGGCTTTGCGACCGGGGTTGGTGACGGGGCGGACTGGCCGTTGCCGGCGAAACTGGGACCGGCATCGCCGGTGACGGGATCTCGCGCGTGGCCGAGGTAGCGGCGGGCGGCGGGATCGGCGCGGAAATGGCCTCGTTGCCGGCCGCTCCGGCCGGGGCCTGGTAGGCGGCCAGCAGGACCCCACAGGCCGGGCAGGTAACGGCGTCCGGCTGGACCGGTGCGCCGCAGTTGCCGCAGGTGAGTGTCGACGCTGGACCGGGGGATGATTGCGCGGAATCCGTCATCGAATGGGGCCTCGGGTTGGGCATTGCCGGACAGACCTGATGCCCGGGGCAATGCGACGAACGGGTTCGCTGGCTATGATATACAACGGCTCCACCAGTCCGAGCCCATGTGCACGATGCTCATGGAATGATGACGCCGGCGACACCTTCATCAGTTCCCAGGGCGTCGACGCGGAGAGGTCGCGAAACACGTGAGCACCCCAAACGGCGATCCGCCCGGAGGAGATCAGGCCGAGCCCAGACGAGACGATGGGCGGCCGTTGATTTTCTGCGGCATGTGCGGCGCCCTCAATTCCGCCGGCAACTACTATTGCGCCGCCTGCGGCACCACGCTGGTCGATGCCTTTCACGCCACCGAGGGCCTGAGAGTCTACGAGCGGCCCGATTCGGCCTCGCGCCTGGTCGAGATTATCCCGTCGGGATCTGAGCTCGATACGGTCGAGGAACGCGACCCGCATGAGGATTTCGTGCGGGTCCGGCTCGAATCCGGCAAGCTCGGTTTCATCCGCATGCGGGAGGTGGCCGCCCTCGCCGCCGGTCCCGCAACCGCCCGGGGATTCGCGGAGCCGGACATCAACACCAACGCGCGTGGCTGCGTCTCGCAAACGGGGGCCCTGGGCGCCCTCGCCCTGGTGCTCGTGCTCGGCCTGCTGTTGCTGGTCATCCTGGTCAACTCGAATACCTACGACCAGGGCACGATGCTGATCCTGGGCTGCTTCGGGCTTGGTCCGCTGCTGCTGATCACGGTTGCGATCTACCTCTACGCCCAAAGCCGCGACAATCGGCTGGACGCGGACGAGGAAGAGGCGCGTCTCGACGCGGCGGAACGCGAGGGGCCACCGGCGGCGTAGGCAGGCTGTTCAGCGTATCTTGACGCCTCCCCTATTGTCATGTCGAGCTTGCGAGACATGACAATCAGCCTCGGACGCAGCTCTAAATGACCGTAAGGGGTTGACCAGTGGAAATTCAGGGAAAACTCGAAGGCAGGCAAATCTTCATGCTGCACGGCGTGCCGTATCACCGCGTGTTCTACACCCATCGCGACGATCCGGAAACAGTTCTCCAATGCCAGCTGGCGGAGAGCGAGTTCGATGGCGACCTCGCGGTCGGCGACCCGATCCTGATCACCTACCTGTTGCGAACGGTGCTCGAAATTCGGCGCGCTGTCACCGCGGCCTCCGGGAAGTGAGGTGAACGAACGCGTGCTCGAACGCGAACAGTTCTTCCCGCTACCGATCGAGCGGGTCTTCGCGCCGTTCGCGGACGCGGCGAATCTTCAGGCGATCACGCCACCGTGGCTCCACTTCAGGATCATCTCCGAACTCCCGATCGAGATGCGGGAGGGGGCAGCCATCGAGTACCGGCTTCGGTTCCACGGCGTTCCCGTCCGGTGGCGAACCGTGATCGAGAGTTGGGAGCCGCCGCACCGCTTCACCGATGTCCAGAAGCGTGGACCGTTCGCGCTCTGGCACCACACGCACACGTTCGAGGCTGTCGAAGGCGGCACGCTGGCGCGTGACCGCGTGCGCTACCGGGTCGGCTTCGGTCCGTTGGGCGAGGCGGCGAACGCGCTGATCGTCGGCCGCGACCTCGAGCGCATCTTCGACTTCCGCTACGACGCCGTGCAGGAACTGGTCACGAGATAGAGTGGGAGTGAAGTCCATATAGAGGGCGTACAGATGTTTCGTAAACTCCGGGAACTCCTGATCGGCCAACCGC
>JACCYX010000265.1 GCA_013696265.1 Chloroflexia bacterium | reverse complement strand
GATAGACAGGGTTGAGTCGATTGCGGATTCGCGGGGTGCCAATTCAGGCTACTCGAAGCTCAGGATGAGATCATACTGTGCAGGCAGCCCATTTGGGGAGGCCCCGCGGACCACGAAAGGCAGACTGAGCGGCATGATGGACAGCACAGTGGCGAAGGATTTTCAGGGCGGCGTCCTCAGCCGCGAACAGCTACGGCGACTGATCGAGGACGGCTCGCGCCCCTTGCTGAGCGATTACGTCGATCTCGACGGGCAGTTGCAGCCAAACGGCTTCGACCTGACCCTGCGCGAAATCAGCCGGTACCTGGGTCAGGGCCAGATCGGTCGGGAGCCCGGGGATCGCACGCTTCCCGAACTGGCTCCGCTGGCGTTCGACGGGGATGGCTGGATCACGCTCGAGCCGGGTCCCTACCACATCCTCTACAACGAAATCGTCAGCCTGCCGGAATCGCTGATGGCGCTGGGCCGCCCGCGGTCGAGCTTGGGCCGGAGCGGCGTGACTATCCACACCGCGGTTTGGGACGCGGGCTACAGCGGTCGATCGACATCGCTGCTTTCCGTATTGAACCCGGAAGGTTTCCGCGTGCAACGGGATGCGCGCGTCATGCAGCTCGTGTTCGTCGGCCTGGCCGCCCCAACCACAGAGGGTTACGCCGGTCAGTATCAGGGTGAGAACATCGGATAGCGGCAACTCAGGTCCGTCGCGCCCGTGCTGGATTCCGACTGCTCGTGATCTATCGGGACGAATCGTTCAGCGCCGCCTGGAGGTTATGCAGATCGTCGACGCTCAGGTCATCGTCGATGTCGAGACTGAGTTCCGAGGCGAGCGCGAGATCGACGCCGGCCTCGGCCAGGGCGTCCCGGAACTGGCGCACCAGGGGCAACTCCGCGTCGTTAAGGTGGTAGCCATAGTGAATCAGGGCGCGGTCGAGGTCGTCCCGCGCGGCGAGCCGAAACGCATGGTCGGACATCGCCTGTTCGGCAAGCCTCTTTAGCAGCGGGAGCCGGATTTCCTGATCGGTCATGTCACTCTGTCCAGTGGTACGACTTTATCGCTACGCGGCCACGACCGTCACCGGAACTTGCCCCGAACAGTGTACCGAATCGTCGATTCACGCGAAGCCGCAGCCGTTACGATGCTCGCGCCGCATTGACCGCCGCGACGGCGGCCCGGGACCGGGACGTGATCGTCGTCCAGTCTCGGTCGGCCACCGTCTGCTCGTCAACGAGGTTGCCGCCGAGCGCCACCGCCCGGGCACCCGCCCGGATGAAATCACCCGCGTTCTCGACGCTGACTCCCCCGGTCGGGATTAACCGCACCTGGGGCAACGGTCCGCTCACGTCCTTGAGGTAGGCGGGACCGACGGCCCGGGCCGGAAAAACCTTGACGAAGGTGGCGCCGGCTTCCCAGGCGGTCAGGATCTCGGTTGGCGTGAACGCCCCGATCACGGTCGGAATCGCGTACCGCCGGCTCAGCCGGACCGTCTCGACGTTGACGGTGGGGGTGACGATGAAGTCGGCCCCTTGCAGGATCGCCGCGCGGCAGGTTTCCGGGTCGAGCACGGTGCCGGCGCCAGCCAAGACCTGGTCGCCGAGTGCGGCTTTGACTTCTTCGATGGCGGCTCCCGCCTGGGGGTTGGTGTAGGTAAATTCCACGACGTCGATCCCGCCGTCGAAGAGCGCCTTGACCAGGTCCACCGCCGCCGAGTAATCCTTCAGCCGCACGATGGCGACAACCCCGCACGCTTCCACTCGTTCCACCGCACTGGCCATGTTTGCCCCTGTCTCTCGTCAGCCGGCGGCGTTCGCGACGGCGACTCCGGATCGATCGAGGCGATTTCCGGCCTCGATCAACGTCGATACCTTCTTGGCGAAGCAAAAGCGCGCCAGCTTCGGCGCGGATGCCGGATCCAGGTAGAGCGCCGAGGGCGGAATTGGCGTCACACCGATCTCGGTGATCAGGAACCGGCAGAAATCCACATCGGTCGCAAATCCGAAATTCTCGAACGAGGCCATCAGGAAGTAGCTCCCCCGAACCGGCGCGACCGGAAATCCAGCCCGCTCCAGGATCGCGGTTAGGACATCCCGGCGCTCGGTATACTCTGCTAGGAGCGTTCCGTAATAGCTGTTGCGCCGGGCTTCAGCCATCCCCTCGGCCATCGCGATCTGGAAGGGCGTCGAGGTGGCGAACGTTATGAACTGGTGCACGGACCGCAGGGCCGTCACCAGGTGGTCTGGCCCGACCGCGTAGCCGATCTTCCAGCCGGTCAGGGAGAATGTCTTCCCGGTCGAGTTGATGGTCAGCGTTCGCTCCCACATGCCGGGCAGCGTGGCGATCGGCACATGGAGGGCTCCCTCGTAGAGGATGCGGTCGTACACCTCGTCCGTGACCACGACCAGATCATGCTCGATCGCGAGGTCGGCGATCGCTTGCAGTTCACTCGGCGTGAAGACCTTGCCGGTCGGATTATGGGGCGTGTTGAGCAGGACGACACGGGTCCGTGCGTTCACGGCGGCCTTCAGGCTTTCGATCGCGAACGTCCAGTCCGGAGGTTGCAGCCGCACCGCGCGCAGCGTGGCGCCCGCCATCTGGACGCTTGCCGGGTAGGAATCGTAGACCGGCTCGAAGGCGATCACCTCGTCGCCCGGATCGATCATGGCCAGGATGGAATCGAAGATCGCCTCGGTCGCGCCGGACGTCACTGTGACGTGGCGGTCGGCGTCGATCGCCAACCCGAAGCGATCCGTCCAGTCGGCGGCGATCGCCTGACGCAACTCAGGCACTCCATGCGGGTGCGCGTACTGGTTGAGGTCACGGTCGATCGCCCGCTTCGCGGCGTCCTTGACGAACGCCGGACCTGGAAAGTCCGGAAAACCCTGGCCCAGGTTGACCGCGCCGTGCTTCGCCGAGAGATCACTCATTTCGGCGAAGATCGTCGGCTTGAAATCCCGCACCCGGCGGGCCGTCTGCCACGTCATCGTTGGTTGCCCTGAAGAATCAAGGTGAGGCTCCAATACACACGATCGCGCAGTTGACGTCTGTAGGGGAGGGCTAGCGGGCCGTGAAGGACAGCCCCGCCGCCCCGTTCTTGCCCGCGTATGCCCTCCCGTCGGATCGCCATGCCGTCGATGAACCAATCCACGGTCATATTCGTCGTATCAGTTGGCCCGCAATTCCGGGACATCACGGGAGGGCATACGCGAGCCGCCTGTCGTCGCGTGGCACGGCTTCATGGCTCGCTAGCCCTCCCCTACGTCCCTACGGCGCCAAGCGGGCACATTCAGCGTGAGACCACGCTATTGGTCCAGGACGCCATCATCCACCAGGCGCTCCATTTCGGCGAGAGCCTGCTCGAACTCCTCGAAGGCGACCCGGATCGGTTCCGGAGTCGAGAGATCGACCCCGGCGTTCGCGAGCAAGGTCAATGGGTAGTCGGACCCGCCCGCCGCCAGCATCTGGAGGTAGCGGTCCCGGGTCGGTTCGCCCTCGTCACGCACCGCCCGGGCGATGTTGATCGCCGAGGCCAGTCCGGTCGCGTACTGGAACACGTAGTAGGCGCGGTAAAAGTGCGGGATGCGCGCCCAGTGGATGACGGTGTCCTCGTTGACCGTGACGTCCGGCGCGTAGATCGCCTGCACCTCGCCGAACTGCTCGTTCAGGAAGTCGAGCGTCAGTGGTTGCCCGGCTTCGGCGGCGGTGTGGGTGCGCAGCTCGAAATCGGCGTACATCGCCTGGTTGACGATGGTGCCCTCGAACCCATCGACGAACCGGTTGAGTAACGAGAACCGACCGGCCGGTTCCTTGCCTTCGTCGGTTCCCAGCAGATGCCAGGTGAGCAAGACTTCGTTGACCGTGGAGGCGATTTCGGCGAGGAAAATCGGGTAGCCGGCGGTGGGGAACGGCTGCGCCGCGTTGGCGTAGAACGAGTGCATCGCGTGCCCTGCTTCATGCGCGAGGGTGAAGACATCGGATTGGGTACCGTTCCAGTTCATGAGCATCACGGGCGGCGCGCCGTAGACACCCCAGGAGTAGGCGCCGGACCGCTTGCCCTTCGTTTCGTGAACGTCCACCCAGCGGGAATCGAAGCCCGCCCGGAGATCGCTCACGTACCGGTCGCCAAGGGCGCCGATGCCGTCGAGCACGATGTCGACCGCCTCGCGGTAGTCGTACGTCTTGCGCGACTCCCGGGCCAAGGGCACGCGCAGGTCGTAACGCTCAAGTTGATCGAGGCCCAAAACCCGTTTCCGCAAGTTCAACGAGCGTTCCAGCAGGGGCTTGGCATTCCGCACCGCCTGGAGCAACTCGTGGTACACGGACGTCGACATGTTGTCGTCGAACAGGGCTTCGTCCAACGCGGAGGCGTAGCCCCGGACCCGCGACGCCGCGACATCCTTGCGCACGGACGAGCCGTGCAGCGAGGCGATCGTGTGGGCGTGGTCCTTGTAGGCTCCCACCATCGCGCCAAAGGCCCGCTTCCGGACATCGCGGACGGGGCTCTCCATGAACATGCCGTAGCGCGCCTTGGAGAGCGTCACCTGCTTGCCGTCTTCGTCCTCGATCTCGCCGTACGACAGATCGGCGTTGTCGAGCGCGCTGAAGGCTTCCGACGAAGCGCGCGAGACATCGGCGAACAGGGCAAGCACTTCCTCGACCTCTTCCGAGCGCACGTGGGCGCGGCGGCGTTCCAGGTCTTCGAGGAGGTGCTTGTAGGTTGCGAGTTCGGGCACCACGATCAGGCTTGCGAGCACGTCGTCCGGGAGCGCCAGAATCTCCGGCTGGAGGAAGGCAAGAGCCTCGCCGGCCTGTATCGAGGCGACGATCGCCCGCTCGTAGCGGGCGTTCGCCTCCATGCTGGTGGAATCCTCGTCCCGGCGCAGGCTGGCGTAGACCGCCAGGCGAGTGATCTGGAGCTGGAGGATGAAAATCGCGTCCAGCGCCTCACGAGCCACGACGGGCCCGTCGCCCAGACGGCCCCGGAAGCCGGTCGCGGCCTGGAGACCGGCGGGAACCGCCGCGTACTCCGTCTCCCAGGCGTCATCGGTGGGATAGATGGTCGTCAGGTCCCAGGTGTCTTCGGTCGCGATTTGGTCTCGCGTTGGAATCTCGGTCATGGTCAGGTCAACCACAGGCTGCATCTCCGTCGAAAAAGCGTGAGGTCCGGTGGACCCATCGATTCATCCTGAGGTATTATGCCCGGCCCGGCTGAAAAGAGCAGCGGGGTCGATGCGCGTTCGAGCGGATCGAGGGCACAGCGTGGAAAGAGGCACCCCGGCGCAAACGCGCTCCGGGGCTCTCGCCGTGCGCCCGGCGGAGAGAGGTGAGCACAGTGCGGCTATATCTCGAACTGGCACGACGAGCGTTCCAGCAAACGCTGACCTACCGTGGGGCGGCGTTGGCCGGGATTTTCACGAACGGGATCTTCGGCATCATGATCGCCTCGGTCTTCCTCGCCTTCTACCAGTCGCATGGGAGCGGCGATGCGGTGCAGGGCTGGACCAGGGACCAAACGATCACCCTGGTCTGGATCAACCAGTCGCTGCTGATGACCGTCTACTTGTGGGGCTGGTGGGAAGTCACCCGCAATATCCAGTCGGGCGCGATCGTCACCGAGCTCCTGAAACCCTACGACTACTTTACCTATTGGCTCTCGCGGGACTTCGGGCGGGCCCTCGCCCATTTCCTCGTGCGCGGCGTCCCCACATTCCTGATCGGGGCCATCGTGTTCGATATCCTGGCGCCGGAATCCTGGCTGCGTGCGGCGTCATTCCTGCTGTCGGTCGCGATGGCGGTGATCGTCAGCTTCTGCCTGCGGTTCATGGCGAACCTGGCTGGCTTCTGGGTTCTTGACTACCGCGGCATCGCCGCCATGTTCGCCGCTATCATGAATGTGCTCTCCGGCATGCTCGCGCCGCTCGCCTTCCTGCCAGACCCGCTGAGGATCGTCGCCAACGCGCTTCCCTTCCGGGCCGTGATCATGACGCCCAACGAGGTCTACCTGGGCCAGGTCCCCATTTGGGAAGGGCTCGGGTTCCAGATGCTCTGGATCGTGATCCTGATCGTCTCGGCCCGTTTGCTGATGGCGACGGGCGAGCGTCGATTGGTGGTGCAGGGTGGGTAATATCGCCGATATCCGCAGCGACATCGGCATCGCTTTGCGGATCGCCGCGTTGCGCCTGCGCGGTCAGATGCAGTACCGCTCCTCGTTCCTGATGCAAATCTTCGGCAACTTCATCGTTAACTTCGCCGAGATCATCGTACTCTGGTCGCTCTTCCAGAACTTCGAGGACCTGGGTGGCTGGACGCTGGAGGAGGTTATCTTCCTGCACGGATTGTCGATGGTGATGTTCAGCCTCGGCGACACCGTGGCCAACGGCGTCCAGACCGTGCCCGAACTTATCCGCGACGGCAACTTCGACCGCACCCTTGTCCGGCCGATGTCCTCGTACATCCAGGCGATGGTGAACGAGGTCTCCCTGCGCCACTTCGGCCTGCTGGGCCAGGGCCTGCTGCTCTTGGGAATCGGGATGGCGACTGTCTCGACGGAATGGACCGTCGCCAAGCTGCTCTACATGACGGTCGTGATCGTAAGCGGGCTGGCCCTGTTCGCCGCCCTCTTCACGATTGAAGCGATCCTCAGTTTCTGGACGGTAAACTCGATCGAAGCGGTCAACGCCTTCACGTACGGCGGCTCCGATCTCGGGCAATATCCCTTGCACATCTTCCGCCAGGGCATGCGCTTCCTCTTCCTGTGGGTCATTCCGGTCGGGTTCATGACCTACTACCCTTCACTCTATTTTCTCGACAAGCCCGATCCACTCGGCCTGCCCGCTTTCGCCCCCTTCGTGGCGCCGGTCGCCGCGGTGATCTTCTGTTTCGTCGTCGGCAAGGGGTGGACATTCGCGATCCGGCACTACCGGTCAACGGGGAGTTAGAGCGAATTGCGCATTGGTCCGAGGTTCCGTATTCAAGTAGGGCTGCGGAGCTTGCTCCGCCCGTGTTGGGCAACACCCATGGGCCATTCCGCAAGTCACTCAGGAGATCGATCGCTGGGGCGAGCCGAAATGATCCCTCGCAAGCTCGGGACGGCAGCCCTACGGCACGGTAAAAAGCAGGGGATTCCATCATGACCGAACCAATAATTTCCGCGCGGGGCCTGACGAAGACGTTCTGGCGCCGGAGCCAGCGCAAGGGCATGCTCGGCGCGATGCGCGGCCTCGTCGACCGCGGCGGCACCGAGGTCACCGCCGTCGATGACGTTTCGTTCGACATCCCGGCCGGCGAGATCGTGGGCTACATCGGCCCGAACGGCGCGGGCAAGTCGACCACGATCAAGATGCTGACCGGCATCCTCGTTCCGTCCAGCGGTGAGGTCAGCGTGGCCGGTCATACGCCGTGGGAAGAACGCCGCCAGCTTGCGCAAAAGATCGGGGTAGTGTTCGGGCAGCGCACGCAACTGTGGTGGGACCTCCCGCTCTCGGAGTCACTTGAGCTGTTGCGCTTCATGTACAAGGTGCCGGAGCGGCGCTTCAAGCACAACCTCGCCGAGGCAACTGACCTCCTGGACCTCGCGCCGTTCCTGGAGACGCCCGTTCGGCAACTCTCGCTGGGCCAGCGGATGCGCGGCGACCTTGCCGCCGCGCTGCTCCACGAACCGCCCATCCTCTACCTCGACGAACCGACGATCGGACTCGACCTGGTGGCCAAGACCCGGATCCGCGAATTCCTCGCCGAACTCAACCGATCTTCTGGCGTCACGATCCTGCTGACGACGCACGACCTGGCCGACATCGAGCGGTTATGCAAGCGGATCGTGGTGATCGACCACGGCCGGATCGTGCACGACGGGGAACTGGAGCGACTCAAGGCCCGGTTCTCCAGCAAACGCCAGCTGACGCTCGACTTCGACGTCGTTCCCGACCTGGCGTCTGCTGTCCTGCCCACGGGTACGGCGTTGTTCGACCAGGAGGGCCCCCGCGTCAGGATCGCCTTCGACCGGCACGAGCGAAGCGCGCCGGAGGTCTTGAGCCTGATGGGCCGTTTCGGCACGATCCGGGACATGAGCATCGACGAACCGGCGATCGAGGACGTAATCCAGGAACTCTACGCAGAATCGGCACGGGCGACCGCCTGACCGGAGGTGGTAGGCTTCGTGTCTGGAAGACGCCTCATCCTCACCGGAGACATCGGAGAATCAGCGCATGAGCGCGGAAGCAACCAACGAACAATCATGTGCGGCGTGCGGCGAAACATTCCTGGTGCCGTCGGCCGAGCGGCAATTCCGCCGGGAACGCGGTTTGCCCGAACCCCACGAATGTCCGGTTTGCCGGATGACGCTCCGAGCGGCCCGCAATTCCGAACTGATCGGTCTCTACCAGCGGTCCGACGCGTTGTCCTTTGGGGAGTCGACCCTGGCGTCGGATCGCAACGGGTCAACCGGATCGTCGCGACCCGCCACGCGGTCCAACGTGACGAAGCAGCGGTACAACACCGTCTGCGCCGCCTGCGGTTCGGAAACCCAGGTGCCGTTCATTCCCCGCGGCGACCGGCCCGTCTACTGCCGCGATTGCTTCAACGCCCGCAAGGGTCGGTAGGCCAACCGGTTAGCGACACGGTACAACTTTCAGGACGAGTTTCTCCGCCACCGTCATTTCGAGCTTGCGAGAAATCCCTGCGCGAAGCGCATAGATTGTCATTCCGCCGGGAGGCGCAGCCGACCAGAGGAGTCTCCTCACCGCAGTGAGCATTGGCGAGCATGGCCCTGCGGGGCGAGATTCCTCCACTCGCTGACGCTCGTTGCGGAATGACGATTAACCGGCTGCGCCGGAAGCGCTTCGCGCAGGGACTTCTCGCAAGCTCGAAATGACGGCAAGGTGCTTGCGGCATCAAAGAAAACGGCCCGGAACGCATACGCATTCCGAGCCGTTTTCGTCATTGGTTCCCGTGGTCAGGCGGTGATTTCCGATGCGAACTCGCCCTCGGCGATGGTCAGGCACTCGTCGGCAATCGTCACCATGCGGTCGATCTCGTCGCGCGAGACGACAAGCGGCGGAGCAAAGTGCATGACCTCGCCGGTGACCCGGGTAACGAAGCCGCGATCCATGAGCAACGTCGTGAGCCGCTTCGGGAATTTGGTATCCTTCTTC
Organism: Chloroflexia bacterium; assembly: GCA_013696265.1. Taxonomy (GTDB): domain Bacteria; phylum Chloroflexota; class Chloroflexia; order Thermomicrobiales; family UBA6265; genus JACCYX01. The sequence goes on along the minus strand of JACCYX010000265.1, from coordinate 834 downwards.
CACTTGCCCTTGGTCGCTTTGTCGCTCGTGATCTGGACGGCGTTCAGCATGCCGAGGCCGCGCACCTCGGCGACTGTCGGGTGGTTGCACAACTCCTGAAGGCGATCCCGGAGATACACGCCCATTTCGTCACCGCGCTCGACGAGGTTCTCGTCCTCGATGATTTCGAGGTTCTTGAGCGCCGCGGCGGCGCAAACCGGGTGGCCACCGAATGTCAGCAGGTGGCCCATCCCAATCATTTTCTGCTTCGTGAAGACATCGAAGACCTCGGGCCTCACGACGGCGGCGGCCATCGGGGCGTAGCCCGAGGTCAGGGCCTTGGCGATCGTCATGATGTCGGGCACGAAGCCGAAGTGCTCGATCGCGAACATCTTGCCGGTCCGCCCGAAACCGTTGATGACCTCGTCGGCGATGAGCAGCACGCCGTGGCGGTCGCAAATTTCGCGCAGCATTTGCCAGTAAATCGGAGACGGCACATGAACACCGGCGGCGCTCGAGATCGGTTCGCCGATGACGGCCGCGACGGTTTCCGGACCCTGGTTCTCGATTTCCTGCTCGACGTACTTCGCGGCCATGATGTCAGCGGCTTCGCCTTCGAGGCCGAAGTCGGAGCGGTACTGGTTGGGATGAGGGACGTGCGACACGCCGTACATGAACGGCCCGAAGAAGGCCTCATTCCGCTCGGCTGTCAGGCTCATCGCGCCGTAGGTCATACCGTGATACGAGCCGCGCCGCGCAATGACTTTGTAACGGCGCGGAAAGCCCCGCATCGCCTGGACCTGCTTGGCGATCTTCAGGGCCGTCTCGACCGCCTCCGAACCGCCGGAGCAGAAG
>JACCYX010000243.1 GCA_013696265.1 Chloroflexia bacterium | reverse complement strand
GGGCAATGCTGAGCGAGGAGATGCGGCGGCAGCTCCTGACCCCTTCCCATACCCTTCGCCATCCGTCACTCGGCGCCGCCCGGACCGCTCCGGTGGCCCTCCTGGAGCGCGCATGACCGGCGAAACGCACAACCGGATGAGCGTCCCCGCTGGCGCGATCCAGATCTTGCCCGTCGACGGCCTGCCAGAAGTGCGGTCCGGCGATCCACTCCTCCAGATGATCGGCGATGCAATCGAATCCTCAATAGGTGGAATCGTCGCGGGGGACGTGGTGGCGGTCACACACAAGGTGGTGAGCAAGGCCGAAGGTGGACTGATCGACCTCCGAACGATCGAACCCTCTCCGATGGCCAACCGGTTCGCGAAAGAATGGGCCAAGGACGCCAGGCAGGTTGAGGTCGTGCTCCGGCATTCGAAGCGGATCATCCGCATGGTTCGCGGCCTGATCATCGCCGAAACCCGGCACGGATTCATCTGCGCCAACGCCGGGGTCGATGCGTCCAACGTTTCTGAAGACATCGTCTGCATCCTGCCCGAGGACCCAGACGCGTCGGCCGAAGCGGTGCGGGAGGGGCTCGTACGGCGATTCTTCCCGGATCACGAGGGAGAATCATCGCCGATCGGCGTGATCGTCACCGACTCGTTTGGGCGCCCCTGGCGCAACGGCATCGTCAACGTGGCGATTGGGGTGGCGGGAATCGCACCGCTCTCCGATTATCGGGGACAGTACGATCCCAGCGGCTACGAAATGCGGGCCTCGATCCTGGCCGTGGCGGACGAACTCGCCTCGGCGGCGGAACTCGTGATGCACAAGCTGGCGGCGCGACCGGTGGCGGTGATCCGCGGCTACGTGCCGCAAACGGACAATCGATCGGGCACGGGCCTTGAACTGATCATGCCCGAAGATCGAAACCTGTTTATCTGATCCGGCCTTGGGCGCATCGGCCTGGGGTCAACTTACCGGAGGCAATCATGGGTTCCATCGGCTACGCGGCATCGTTCGAACAGTTTCACCCAACCGACTTGCTCTCGTACAGCCAGCAAGCGGAAGGGGCCGGATTCTCGGTCGTCTCCGCTTCGGATCACTTTCACCCGTGGGTGCCGTCGCAGGGACACTCCGCGTTCGTCTGGTCGTGGATGGGCGCCTTGGGCGCGACGACCAAACTCCGGTTCGGGACCGGAGTGACACCACCGGGCTACCGCTATCACCCGGCGGTGCTGGCCCAGGCGGCGGCCACCCTTGAAGCCATGTATCCGGGCCGCTTCTTCCTCGGCCTGGGCGCCGGCGAGGCTCTCAACGAGCACATCGTCGGCGAGTACTGGCCGGAGGCGCCGGCCCGGCTTAGCCGCCTGGTCGAGTCGATCGACATCATCAAGCGGCTCTTTACCGGCAAGAACATCAAGCATCAGGGCGATCACTTCCGGGTCGAGAGCGCCAGGCTCTACACGCTGCCCGAAGCGCCGCCCCCCATCTACGTCGCGACATCAGGACCGATCATGGCCGCCCGGACCGGGAAGCTGACGGACGGCATCATCACGGTCGGCGCCGCCGACGAAAAAGTGAAGATGCTGATGGAGCGGTTCGACAAGGGCGCCCGGGAGGCGGGCAAGGATCCCTCCAAAATGGCGAAGATCATCCAGGTCAAGGTGAGCTATGCGCCGACCGACCAGGAAGCGATCGATTCCGCCGTCAAGGATTGGCCCAACGGCGGCATGAACTTCCCAAAGGCCGACATTCGCACGCCGGAAGACTTCGAGGCGATGGCGAAGCTGGTCCGCCCAGAGAACTTCAAGAACCGCGTGCTGACGACGTCGGACCTCGACAAGCACACCGAATACGTCCAGCACTGGATCGATCTGGGCTTCCAGGAAATCCACATCCACAACGTGAACCGAAGCCAGGAGGCGTTCATCGACGCCTACGCGAAGGACGTTATTCCGAATCTGAAGTGGTAGGGAGCATTTTCGACAGGCATAACGGACGATTGGGATATGGCACGAACCACCGCACAGCCTGCTGCGCATTGATTGCGGCATCATTCTCGCAACGCCTGATGCGCATTGCGGGAAATCGTAGGGGCGGATCCCACGCTGCGCTCTGGACAGGCTCTGGATCGACCGCGATCCTCATCTGGCCCGTCCCGTACCTTGTCGATCCTGTGTCCGCCCGGATGGTCTGCAACCGCGGGATCAGGATTGCCGCGAACCGGGTGGACACCCCTGCACCCTGGTGGGCGACGTGTCCTTTGCGACCGGGGGTACCGCCCCTACCGATACATGAATATCCGCCCCGCCGGTTTCCGGCTAGCTCTCAGGTGCCGCGGCCCCGCCGTCGGGCGTTCCGGCTGGCATCGCCGAGGCGATGATTTCCTCGCCGTAAGTCATGGCGTTCTCGTACGACATCGGGGAGAGAATGACCGACCTGACGGTGCCGTCGCGGTCGATGAAGATGTGGGTAGGGTAATTGTTGATCGTATACGAGGTGACGATCGAATGCGCCTCGGGATTTTCATCCTCAGGAATGAGGGCGGCCAGGTAGGCAGGGTCCGCAAGCACCGGGAAGGTGCCCCCGACGCGGTCCGCGTAATCCTGGGCCACGAGCGGGTCTTCGCCCACCGCCACGCCAAGCATCACCAGGCCCTGGGCGTTTAGGTCCCGGTAAGCGGCCTCGATTTCCGGGAACTCCGCGCGGCACGGCGCGCACCATGAACCCCAGAAATTCAGCCAGACCGGCTGACCGCGAAAATCGGAGAGCCGCACGAGTTGCCCATTGGTGTCGAACGTCACCAGTTCCGGCGCCTGTTCGCCGACGCTCGGCAGCAACTCGGCGTTGATGCCGCCCTGGCCGATTTCACCAAAGCCTTGCCGTTCGCCGATGAGCCAGGCGGTGCCGATGATCGCGCCGACGATGACGATGACCAGGGCGATGCGGGCCGGGGAACGGTCGGAGAACGCCGGGGGCAGGTTTGGCGTGGAAGTTCGATCGGGGGCGTCGTTCGCCAAGCTGGGATGTCTTTCTGGTGATCGCGGGGTGTAAGCCGAGTTAAACGAGCGTTGGAGAGCCAGCGGTGGAAACGGGTTTCGTAGGGGCGGACCAGAATCGACCATCAAGCGGAACTTCGCGATGAGATGTTGTCGATTCGTGTGTCCGCCCGGATGCTGCCTGGGCTGTCTTTCTCGAATTTGCGATCAGTTCACCCCGCCGTAGGCATGCAGACCGCCGAAGAAGTAGTTTCCATAATACGTGAAGAGCACGGCGGCGAACCCGAACATCAGGATCCAGGCGCTGCGCGAGCCGCGCCACCCCCGGAGGGTTCGGGTGTGGAGGTAGACGGCGTAGACCAGCCAGGTAAAGAGGGCGGATGTTTCCTTGGGGTCCCAGGACCAGTAGACGCCCCACGCGTCGTGCGCCCAGATCGAGCCGAGGATCAACACCAGCGACAGCAAGGGGAACCCAATTGTGACCGCCCGGAAGCCGATGTCGTCGAGCATTTCGAGGCTTGGCAGCCAGCGCGCATTCCATTTCTTGCGGACCAGGAAGAGGGCGCCGGCCGCGAACGAGACGGCGAAGGTGGCGTAGGCGAAGATCGCGCTGGACACATGGGCGGTCATGATCGGCCGGGCCTGCAACGCCGGGATCAGCGGATCGACCTCGCGGAGGTTGGTTGGCAGCATCCAGATGTAGACCGTCATCAGGAAGGCGATCGAGACGACGATCGCGCCGAGCTGACGGGTGCCGTAGGCGCGCTCGAAGATCAGGTACATGACCGAGATGGCCAACGTGAACGTGAGCGAGAACTCGAACATGTTGGACAGTGGCACCCGTTCGGCGGCGATGCCCCGGAAGAGGACCGCGAGCAACGCGAAGAACGCGCCGAAGCCCGCCAGCATCGAGCCAAACCGGCCCGCCACCGCCGGGCCAGGGAAGTACTCCGCACGGCTCGTTGTGACCGTCGAACCCGTCGAAGTCGCCATCGTCGCCTGGCGCACCCGCACGCGGCCCACCGAAAAGGCGATGTAGCTCACGGCCGAGGCCGCCAGCGAAACCGACGAGGCCGCAAAGCAGTAGAACGACAGTTTGACCAGCGTTTCCATGGTGATCTCCCGACGAATCGCCCGGCTTCCCGCCGGGCGTTCAGGATAGTGCTCTGCCGGTCATTCTACCCCGTGCTGGATGGTGCGGAAGGAGTTGCCGGCACGTGTTCCCAGTCTTCACTCCCAGCGGGTTTCTTGACCCGCGGCGTGACACCCAGCCCCGATTCCAGGGCGGCGACCGTCTGGAAGAACTCGCGCTTGCCGCTCCAGTCCCGCTTGGCGAGTGGCACCGCGGTCAGCGTCGCGCCCTGGGGACCAGGCGCGATGACTGCCCGGATCCGGCGCAACGGGAAGTAGAACGTCACGGCCAACCCCCCGATGAGCAGGAACGACGCGATCGCGAAGATTGGGATGCCGGGATTGTAAGCGACCTGGAGCAACGACCATTGGACCTCGCGGTCGAAGCTCACCGTCAACCCGCCCGCCGGTATTGATTGGCCCTGATCGATCACGAATTCTTGAGGGCCGGCGTCGGATCCGGCCAGCGGTTGAAGCATCACGTACATCTGGCCATTCTTCAATTGGAGCGTGTCGAGTTCCGGCGCGTTGAACGGCTCGATGTCGGGCGCCACGACCGTCATCGTCACCCCCGCCGCCGGGATTTCTACATACCCGGCTGGGGAATCCGGGTTGCCGGCGAAGTTGAAGAGCCCGACGTCGACCGTGCCGTTGTACAGCTCAACCCCGGTGTCGTCCGTCACCCGCATGTTCGAGCCGTGGCCAAGACTGGTTTGGTAGACGGTTGCGGTGCGGTATGACACGGGATCGTTGGGGCTGATCGTTTCGCGCCGGACCTGCTCACCACCGTCGTAGATGATGATTTCGGATTCAAACTCCTCGGCGGTGCCGAGGGGCGTGTAGCTGTCCTGGAACCGGACCAGCTCGATGCTCAGGTCAGTGCCGTGCCCGACGGCCCGCGTGTCGCCCACGGGGAGGATGAACTCCCGTTCCCGGAAGCCGTACTGGGCGCCGACGATACCGCCGACCAGGAGCAGGATGAGCGCCAAGTGGAAAGGAAACGTGCCCATCCTGGCGTAGCGGTTCTTGTCGGCGTAGACATGGGTGTCGGTCCCGATCCGCTCGGTGAGGACCCGAAACCGCTTCTCTCGGAGCGTTGCCTCGTAGCTGCCGGCAAGCTCATCCGTGGTGGAGTTCGTATTGAAAGTGGCGGAGGTGTCGGCGCCGTTCAGGTAACCATGCGACGTGCGGATGCGAGGGTGGTTGATGGTTTGCCAGATACCCGGCACGCGGTTGACAGTGCAGACCGCGATCGCGATTGCGAGCAGGGCCAGGACCGCCGCGAACACCGGCGACCGGAAGACATCCCAGGCGTACCAGCGGTCGACGAGCGGCCGGAGGAAGGGCACGCCATTCGCCAGCGATTCCGGAACCGAACTCCCGCGCAGCGTCCCGATCAGCACGAGCAGCGCGAGGAACGCGATCTCCGCGATCGCGGCCCGAACGGAGCAGAAATACCGCCAGACACGGTCGATCGCCATCTCCATCGGCGACCGGCTGGGACTTAGTTGGGCGGTAGCGTTGGTCAAGGTCTGTTCCGATCCGGGCCAGTCGATACAGTGAGCGACAATGTGGTGCTCGCTTCAAGGCAAACGGTCAGATCGCCGGTTCCCATGGAGTCCAGGGCGCCACGCGGATGATTTCGGTGAACATTGCCTGGTAGAGACCGAGCACCATGACGACTCCAACACCGAGCATGATTGCCCCACTGACCAGGGTGACGCCGTGCAGGTGACGATTGACCTTGCGGAGAATGCTCGTGGAGGAACCGAACGCCGCGGCCACCAGCAAGTAGGGAACGCCCATGCCCAGGGTATAGACCGTCAACAGCAGGGTCGCGCGTTCAATGCTGCCCTGGCCGGCCGCCATCGTCAGGATGCCGCCCAGGATTGGTCCCAGGCAAGGCGACCAGCCGGCTCCAAAGCCGACGCCGATGACGAACGACGAGGACACCGAGCCGGGAGTGCCTGGACTGAGCGACACTCGCCGTTCGCGATCGAGGAATGGCATGCGCACCAGACCGGTTTGGTACAGGCCGAGGACAATCAGGAGCAGGCCGCCGATCCGCACAAGCCAGGTCCTGTTTTCTGGCAAGAGGTCCAGCGTTGTCGCCAATGACCCTGCCGCCCCAAGCGCCGCACCGAGTGCGATGAAGACCAGCGAAAACCCCGCCACGTACCCCATGGCGTTCTTCATCAAGGCTGCGCGAGCGTAGCCACCGCCCGGATTGTCTACACTAACGCCCGCAATATGCGCCAGATAGATTGGAACCAGCGGCAGGCAGCAGGGAGAGGTGATCGAGAGGATGCCGGCGACAAAGGCGGCCAGGAGGGAAACGTCCGTTACCATCGGGGAAACGTACCACCTCGCGAAAAATGGCGTCAACGGCGGACGGGCGGCGTGGGGTATCCCTGCATCATAATGGGCACTGGAGGGAGCCGCTCGCTCAGCCTATCCCGGCGTCCAGGGCCCCGGTGAATCCGCTGGAGTCCAGCAGTATCCGATCACGCCGGAAGGCGACCAGAACTCATGAATCAGTCGCTTCGGGACCGTCTCTATCGCACCAACGCCATCGTCCTGCAGTCCCGCGATCTCGGCGAGGCCGACCGCATCCTGATCGTGTACACGCCCGGTTATGGCAAAGTGAGCATTATCGCCAAAGGGGCGCGCAAGGCCAGGAGCCGGCTGGGACCGTACCTCGACTACTTCTCGGAGGTGGCATTGCACCTCACGCGCGGCCGTGACCTCGATGTCGTGACCAGCGTGGAGACAATCGATCAGCACCCCAGCCTGCGAACCGATATCGACGCGTTCGGCCACGCCGCCCATTTTGCGGAACTGGTGCGCGACCTCACCAAGGAACGGCAGTCCAATCCCCGTGTGTACGAACTACTGAGTTCTTCTCTGTCGCTGCTTGACGATGGCATCGATCCCTGGCATGTGGCGCGCCACTTCGAGTTGGGACTGTTGGTGACGCTGGGATATGGACCCGAGATCGTGCGGTGCGTCAACTGCCAGCGTGACCTGA
>JACCYX010000238.1 GCA_013696265.1 Chloroflexia bacterium | reverse complement strand
GCGGGGGAGACGATCCGGCGCGACCTGTTGAAGACGTGTGACGTCCACACCCTGTTGCGGCTGCCGACTGGCATCTTCTACGCCCAGGGGGTGAAGGCGAACGTGCTCTTCTTCGACGCGAAGACGGGCAGCGACCGGCCGTGGACGGAGCGGCGCTGGATCTACGACCTCCGCACCAACAAGCATTTCACGCTGAAGACGAAGCAACTGGCACGAGGCGATCTGGACGAGTTCGTGGAGTGCTTCAATCCAGCCAACCGCGAGGTGCGTGAAGAGACATGGTCGGAGGCGAACCCGGATGGCCGCTGGCGGTCCTACACCTACGATCAGCTCGTAGCCCGCGACAAGGCGAACCTCGACATCTTCTGGCTGCGCGACGAGAGCCTGGACGATGCGGCCAGCCTGGAAGCGCCGGACCTGATCGCCGCCGAGATCATCGAGGACTTGCAAACGGCGCTGGACGAGATGTCGCTGATCTACGCCGATCTGGCGAGGACGGAGTGATCCAGACGTGTTCGGGCGGCCACCTTCACGACGGCGGGGCGGCGGGGCGGCGGGGCGGCGGGGCGGCGGGAGGACACACGGGCGCTCCCTTACGAATTGCGGACGGGATCTGGTTAGCGGCGCTCGTACGTGCCACCGCTGTCGTGGACCCATTCGCCGCGGCGTTCGTACGCGCCGCCGCTGTCATGGATCCAGGCGTCTTCGTCCTTGAGCCGGTACCAGCGAGCGGAGCCGTTGACCTCTTCCCCCCCGTCGGTGTAGCCACTGGTGTCAACGATCGTGCCGGCGGCGAGGCTTCGGAGTTCCGGCTGGGCGCGGGACGGTTCGCCGCGGACGTTGGCGGTGGCGTCAATGGTGAGGGCGCCAGTTTCGGGAACGAAATCGGCCGCGCCACTGGCGCCATCGGCTTCGTCCTTGAGCCGGTACCAGCGAGCGGAGCCGTTGACCTCTTCCCCCCCGTCGGTGTAGCCACTGGTGTCGACGATCGTGCCGGCGGCGAGGCTCCGGAGTTCCGGCTGGGCGCGGGAGGGTCCGCCGCGGACGTTGGCGGTGGCGCCAACGGTGAAGACCCCTCGCTCATCGACGGGTTCGCCGTCATCGCCGCCATCGCCGTTGGCCCACTCGTTCGCGTAGCGGATGAGGTCGTCGTCGAGGTTGTCGTGGGAAACCTTCAGGCCAGGGCATGACTTCGGCGGTTCTCCGGGTGCCCAATTCGGATTCTCGTCGCGATGGTACATGATCCCGAGCGGGGTGTCCGGGTTGTTGACGCCCTTGCGGACGAAGGTGTACGGAATCGTGCGGTCGGCGTGGGGATGCGGAGAGCAAACGATGGCGAGCACGGCGCCGCTGACCTTTTTCATCGCCTCGCTGAAGGAGGCTTTGTCACCGTTGTAGATGTGTTCGATGTGGAGCCAGCGGCCGTTGCGGTTGAGGATGCCGGCGCCGTTATGGGCGGGGTGGGTACCCACGTAGATCCGGGGCGAGCCGTTCTTGTAGCGGCCCTCGCCAGAATAGACCCAGATTTGTGGTCCGAGCCCCTCGGGCCAGCCGCGTTCGTCTCTGAAGAAGTTGAAGATGCCCTGCAACGAGGGCACGCCGGCCCACGTTTCCGGCACGGGCTTCCAAGTGTGGTGGTACCCCACGGCGTTGAACGGGCGGGATCCGAGCCGCTGGGCCTTGAACCAGCGGGCGAACTCCTTCAGCGTAAATTCGCGGCCAATGAAAAAGGTTCCACTCTCGTCCCGATAGGAGGGCGGAGCCGATCTGGTGCCCGCGGTGGAGTCCTCGAATCCGCCCCGCGCCTGTTCCTGATTGTAGACGCGCTCGATCATGGCCTCGAATTCGGGATCGGCATGCGCCTCTTCCGTGTCGGAGGGGATGTTTGTTTCAGTTTCGCCGGCCATGGGTTCACCCTGTCCTTTGCTCTTGTTATGCCCGTACAACCTCACCAGGAACGCAGGGGTGCGGCGCCTCGTGCCAAAGGCCATCCGTCCGTGGGACGGGGAAACGTGGGATCGCTAGGGCCATCCAGGCGACCTCGTGTCCGAGGGTTCGATGAGGGAGAGGGTAGCCCTGCCCCGTAACCCACGGCGCACCACAGTGATCATTGCACATAATTCGAAGTCCCAACGTGGTCCCACCATACTGGCGCGAAACGTCAAGTGTCTATGGCCCATTTGGGCTATTTGGGCCAGCGCTGGTGGTGGGAGCGGGAGCTTCGGGGGCGGACGACAGGCTCGACAGGAATGCGGCTGGCCAGATAGGGTATGCGGTCGAGCCAGGTCCGCCCCTGGAGCCGTTACGGCACGTCGATTTTGGCGACGGTGCCGGTCTGGATGAGCGGGGTGGCGGTGCCGTCGGCGGCGATCGCGTCGAGCCGGACCCGGAACGACCAGATACCGGAACCGTAGCCGCCCTCCGGCGTGTACTCGGCGGTGTAGCTGGTGACGCCGTCGGCCAGGGCGATGTCGTCGGCGATCACGACCTCCTCGACGAGCGCGCCGTCGCGGATCGCCTCCAGGGTGAGCGTCGCGGACGGGATCGGATTGCCGACGTTGGAAACCTCGATCGCGACCTCGACCGATTCCAGCGGCGAACCCTGGGGCTCGATCGCGACCCGCTCGAAGCTGACCGAGGCGTCATCCGCCGCCGGGTCGAAGGGCTCGGGGTCGCGCGCGCCGGGAGGCGGTTCCGGGATGGTGAGCGGGCTGTTTGCGAGGTCGGCCGTAGCCCCGGTGTCGGCGTCGGTGAGGTCGACGGCGAGCTGGTAGTCGCCGGCCGGGGGCCATTCGGGCAGGGTGGCCAGGAGCATGGTTTCGCCACCGGCGAAGACCGCGCCCATCGTGACCGGCACGTTCGCGACTGATTCGCCGTCAGGGCTCTCGAGCGTGAGCGTGCCCCGCGGGTGGACCGGGACGGTGCCGGTGTTTTCAACCGGTATCTGGACCACGCTGGTGGAGCCCAAACCGGCAAAGGCCGGGTTGCCGAGGTCGAAGCCGGTTTCGAATTCGCCGGGGACCGTGATCGCGATCGCGGCCGAGGCACGGGCGAGTTGACCGACGCCATCGGCGCCAGGAATCGGTACGGGTTCGGTTGCGGTCAGGGCGAGGGCGGCGACGTATTGGCCGGGTTCGGCGTCGGCCGGGACGGCGACCTCGACCGTGCGGGCGGCGGATTCGCCGGTTTCGAGCGTGAGCGGGTCCCCTACGAGGTCGAGCCAGGTGGCGGGTTCGCTTAGGGGCTCGTCCGTTGGGGCGAGGCTGAAGCCGCCGTTCGGGGCCGAGACGGCGTTGGCGATGGCGGTGGTAACGTCGATCGGGTCGTCGGCGACGACGGCGAGGCTGATTTCGATCTCCGCGTTCTGGCCGGGTTCGACTTCGGCGTAGAAGGCGCTTGCGGGGGTGCCGTCCCCAGCCTGGATCAGGAGTGTGGGGACATCGGTGGCGGTGTCCTGGGCGGTGGCGGCGGGCGCGATGGTCAAGGTCAGGAGCAGGGCGAGGAGGATGGAGACGCTGCGCGTCTGATTCAAGTGCTTCGCACAGGGATTCCTCACTCCGTTCGGAATGACGGTTGCGGGGCGGCGGATGACGATGTTGGGATGGAGAGTCATGGGAATGTCACCGCCTCGACGAGGATGGTTTCAATCGCGGCCTCGTCGGTAAGACTGAGCGCGACCTCGATCGTGCCGCTGGTGGGATCGTCCTCGCCGGCGGGGACCAGGATCGACAGCATGCCGTCCGCGATCGCGCCGGTGAGGCCGTCCGGGCCGGTGAGCGAGTCGATCGTGATGGCCCCGGATTCGCTCCCGCCGAGCGTCACGAGCACCTGCCAGCCGCAGCGGGCGGGGGCGTTCTCGTATCCGATCGTCAAGGAAGCGGCGCCGCCATCGCCAGCCAGGGCGAGCGATTGGAGCGCCACGGCTGGCGGCGGGTCGGACGGGACGGTGAGCGGGACGCTGCCGGTCGTTTCCACCGTCGCGCCGTCGTCTCCAGGGCGGGTGCCGGCGATGTCGAGGTCGATCGTGGCGGCCTTGAAGGCGGTGCAGCTTGGCTGGACGCCGATCAGGAAGAGAGCGGTTTGGGTCTCGTCGAGTCCATCGAGGTCGAGCCGCTCGTTGCTGGCGTTGAGCAGGCCGGGGGTGTCAGGAGCGTCCCCGTCGACGAGGATCACGCGCCAGCCAGGGGTGTCCGTTGTCCCGCGGAGGGCGAGCGATGCGACCGGACCGAAATCGAGGTCGAGTTCGCAGGTGTAGAGCGTCCAGGCGTCATCGTCCGCAACCGGGACCGGCGTGCCAGGGATGGGGCCGGTTGTGTCCGCGATCTCGCACGTAATCTCCGCCTCGTCCACCGATTGGGGCGCGGGCGGTGCCGTCGGCTGGGGCGGCGGCGGACTGGTGGGCGCGGCCGGGGGTGGTGGTGGCGGTGGGGCGGTTGGCGGCGCGGTGGGTTGTTCGGTTGGCGGCGCGGTGGGCGCCTCGGTTGGCGCTTCGGTTGGTGGCGCGGTCGGTTCGGCGGTCGGTGGGCTGGTGGGCGGCGCCGTGGGCTCGACCGGTTGGGTAGGCTGCGGCGGCTGGGTCGGTTGCGGCGGGAAGGTGGGCAGCGGCGGCAATGTCGGCAACGGCGGGAAGGTGGGCTGGGGCGGTTGAGTCGGTAGCGGCGGGAAGGTGGGCTGGGCGGCGATCGATGGCAGGGTCAGCGCGCCGAGGCAGATGACGCCGGCGAGCGCCAGGAGCAGCAGCCGGCGCCAATTCGGCGCGCGTTGAATGGAACGGAATCGGTGCATGGGTTGCCCACTTCATCATGACGACGTGATCGGGACGCCGCGCGGTACGGCGCCGGAACGTGGCTCCGTGGCACCGGGATGCGATCGCGACGGGTCCAATCCGCCAAGTATAGGGGCCGGGCGGGCGGTCGCGAAAGGGAGAATCGGGTCTGATTTCCTGAATGACGGGGCGATCCCGACCTGACCAAGGACCGGGGAGCGGCGAAGAGGCCGCGTTTTCGACGCCACTGGTCACTCGGGGAGGTGAGATTCGCGGGGCTTTGAGCGATGCTGGCGGAGACGGGATCGAGACACGCGACGTTGTCCGGTCCGCCCGATGTCGCTATCGATGGAGGCGCCCGGATGCCGGTCTTTCACAAGCCGCCGTGCGATGACGGGGTGATCGCGGGCGGACCTTCCGCGGCCGCGACACCGGCGTCGGGAAGGTGGGTGCTGGTTGCCGCCGTTCTTGGTTCGAGCATGGTCTTCATCGACTCCTCGGTCGTCAACGTCGCCCTCCCCACGGTCCAGGAAGACCTGAGAGCATCGGCGGCGGCCACGCAATGGACAGTCGAGTCCTACGCGCTGTCGCTGGCGGCCCTCCTGCCGCTCGTGCTGCTGATGTTCGCGCTCTCGCGGTGGTCCGGCGGCCTGATCGCCTCCTTCGGCGCCAAACCGCCGCTCGTGGTGGGGCCGCTCATCGCGGCGGTCGGGTTCGGGCTGTTCGCGATTCCGGGGATCGCGGGTAGCTACTGGACCACCTGGTTCCCGGCGGTGACGGTGCTCGGGATCGGGATGGCGATCACGGTCGCGCCGTTGACGACGGCGGTGATGGGCGCCGTAGACCAGCAACGGGCCGGCATCGCATCGGGGATCAACAACTCGGTGGCGCGAACCGCCTCACTGCCGGCGATCGCCGTGCTCGGAATCGCGGTGTCGCTCGCCTTCGGGAACCAACTGGAGTCGCGGCTGGACGAGGCCCCGCTCGACGTGGAAACCCGAACCGCGATGCGGGACCAGGCGAAAGACCTCGCCGCCGCCGAGGCGCCCGCGACGGTCGACGAGGCGACCCGGGCGACGATCGTCGGCATTGTCGATCGCTCGTTCCTCGCGGCGTTTCGGGTCGTGATGCTGATCGCGGCCGCGTTGGCGATCGCCAGCGCGGTCTGCGCCAGGCTGCCCGTTGCCGGCGTGCCGGATGGGGTGATTGGATGGCCACCCACGGAACGACCGTGCGTCGTCCCGTGGGTGGGTGTGATGTAGCTGCCTGGTGAATGGCGTCGTTACGGTGCGACGACGATCTCGTCCGCGATCTCGATGGTGATGAGCATCGTTTCCGTGCCGCCGCTGACCGCCGAGATGACGAGTCGGAAAGTGTACGCGCCTTCCCGCCAGCCATCCACCGGAATGTACCGCTGGGTGAAGTCGGTGCTGCCCCGCGGCAGCGCCTGATTCCGCCCCAGCGGGTAGCTTTCGACATCCTCGCCATCGCGCCGCACGACGAGGGTGACATTCGCGGTGGGAATGTCCGCACCGTTATTCGTGATCGTCGCGGCCACAGCGGCGTATTGCACCGGCTCGCCGTTCGGCGTGACGGCTGCCTGGTCGACGACGAAGACCGGCTCCTCGGCCACTTCCAGTTCGGCAAGCGTGATCGGCGCCGCGTCAAGCGAGGCGCTGGCGCCGGTTGCCTCATCCGTCAGGTTCAGGGAGACGAGATAGTCACCGAACGGCAGTTGGCCGGGCAGGTTGATGCGGACGCTGGATGTGTTGCCGCCGTAGACCGAGCCCATTTCCACGTCCGAGGTGGACACCGCTTCACCGTCGGTGGTGGTGACGACCAGTTCGCCCTGGGGACGGATCCGCGCGGTGCCGGTGTTGGCGATCGGCACGTCCAGGGTCCACCAGTCGGCGGCGGGGGAGATAACCGGTGCGCCGAGGTCGAATCCTGACGTCATTTTGCCGGGAACGGTGATTTCCACCGAGATCGTGCCGCGGATGATCTGGTTGAAGGTCTCGGTGCCAGGAATGCCGATCGGCTCAGCCGTCTGGACGACCAGCGCGGCAACGTACTCGCCTGGCGGGGTGCCTGACGGAACGCTGACGGTGAAATCAATCTGGCGCTCGTCACCCGGCTGGGAATCGAACGTTTCGGTCGGGTAACCGAGCCAGCGCGCGGCGCCCGCCGGCGCTTCAACTTCCGTGGCCGCGGCAAATCCGCCGTTCGGAGGATTCACCGCGTTCGCCGCGAACGTGCGCAGCGTTGCCTCCACGTCGCCGGCGTTGCGGATAGCGGCGGTGAGGTTCGCGGTCTCGCCCGCTTCGATGGTGACCTCGAACCACTGGTCGTCATGATCGCCGAGGGCGCTGATGCTGAACCTGGGAAGCTCCGTTGGCGGTGGACTGGCTTCTGACTCCCGCTCGGCCGCGCCGATCGCGGCGCCGGGTCCCATGGCGCACGCGAGCATGGCCATGACCATCCATCCCCGTAACAGCACCCTCATCGTGATTTCCCTCCGATGCGTTCGCCTGCCGATTCCCCGGTGACCGGAGGTCCAGGACGCGTCCCGGACCTCCGGTTATTCGCACCAGCCCAGCCAGCGATGGCGCCCATCGACAATGGAGTCGATCGACTCGCTAACTTCCCGCGGCGGCATCCACCGTGATGGTGCCGCGGTAGGTATCCACGCTGAAGGAGCCGGAAAGCGTGTCGGGAATCGTGGCGTCGACGGTCTTGCTGGCGCCCGGGGCGACCGTGACCGTGATGGGATTGCCGCCGGTGCCGCCTGGGCTCTCCTTGAGCGTGACGTTGATTCCATTTCCCCCGCCGCTGTCGACAAGGGCGCTTGCCGTCACCTGGATGCCGCAATTGGCGCGGCGGCCCGCGCTCGTTTCCGTGACCGTAAACGACGCCGTGCCGTCCGTCGAGGTGAGGGCGACGAACCCACCGGTGCCACCGTTCGCGGATTGCCGGAACACGTAGGTGCCGAAGTCGATATTCACCTGGGAGATGCCGGGGGCGCATGCCGCCTCGGTCAGCTCCACTTCCGTCGTGGTTTGCGCCACAGCGCCACCGGTGAGGCTGAGGACGATGACGGCAGCGGTGAAGAGACCGAAGGCCTTGGTCTTGACGTGCATGGCGTAGTGCTCCTGAACCAGCCTGTGGTTCAATGCAAGGTGCGACGACCGTCGACGTTCCAGGTTGCTGTCGCCGCGAAGGTTGGTGAGGCGGCTCCCAGTGGGGGCCGCTTCGCCGCCGGTGAGGATGGCTCCAGGTGAACAGCCCTCGTGCGCCGTCCACCATTCCTGATCGATCCTGCCTCCCTACGCACCCCTCCCACTGAAAACGAATGTCCGGTCCGTATGTGGCGATCGCTGGTCCTTTGCCGTTTGCCAGCATCGTCCAGAATCGCGCTCACTCGCAAGAGAACGGTAGAGGCGGTGTTCACGCCCGTCCGTGGTCCAGGGTTGGTTCATCAATCGGAACTCGACGCGACGACATCGATCGTGATCGTGCCGGTGTAGGTGCCCGGTGGCGTGTCCGCCGGTGGGCTCAGCGAGAAGGCGACACTCCAGGCGCCGCCGGCCGTGTCGGAGTCGGTCGTCGTCGCGATCGTGCCCGGGCCATCCAGCGTCACCGGCCCGGGCACTGGACTGATTCCGGCGGGCGGAGCGCCACTCGCGGCCGAGCCGGCGTAGGCTATGGATGCCGGCGCAATCGTTTGGGTTCCACCGACCCTGGCCATGGCCAGGGCGCTGACCTGGATGTCCCAGTCCCCGTCCAGGCCGGTGCAGGTGGTGCCGGTTGCGTCGATGGTTAGCGTCAGTGTGCCCGGTACCGTGGTATAGGCGATGCCGCTCCAGCGCGACGTGCCGAAGTCGAGGGAGTTTCCGCTGGTGCTGACCGTGGGGGCGCATGGAGGCGGGGTCATGCTGGACCCGATGGCGGCGGAGCCAGGGGCGGCGCAGGCGGTTTCGACGGTCGCACCGGGCGTGATCGCGGTGTGGGCGTTGGCGATGATGGTGCTTTGCGGCTGGCAGGCGAGCGTATCGTCGATCACCACCGGGGCCAGCGTCGGCTCGGCGGTCACGGTCGGTTGGACCGCCGCCGCCGCCGGTAGCGCGGTGGTGGGAATGGCGGTGGGCTCCTGGGCGGGTACCGCGGGCGGTTCGGTGGGAGGTGCGCTCGTGGGCGCTTCCGTGGGTGGGACAGGTGGTTGTGTTGGCCCGCTCGTTGGCTCAACGGCCGGTGGTACAGCCGTCGGGGGAGAGGGAGGCTCGGTCGCCGGCGGAGGTGGAACGTCAGTGGCGACGGGAATGTCCGCCGGGGCACTGACGACCGGGCCATCGCCCTGGGCGAAGGCGGGATTCCCAAGAACGATGCTGACGAACGCGACGAGACCGAGACGTAGCGCGTGTGTCCCGCGCGAACGTTCTCCGCTTGTGGCCGGCGCGTTCCCCGGAAACAACCTTGGCATGGCGAGGAGTTCCTGTGCACAGAGCACCTGACCCATCGGCGAGCGACGGGTACGACCCGGTACGCGACCATGTCGGGCGTAACCTGTGCGGGCAACGGCGAGGTTCGGGTCGAACCAGGGAGTGCACAGACACTTTACGTGTTTGAATTTCCCACCCGAGAAGAACGTGCCAAGATGCGTTCTTACCAAGGTTGTGTCTTCTCGATAGTCCCATTATATCCAGGACATTAGGTAAAGCAATACCTGTTCCCAATGGATTCCATCATTCCTATACAGGTAGGCGTATGATCCTGGTCGGGGCCAGTACCGGTCATGGGGCGCCGCCGGCCACGGGGTCGCGGTTGGCGACGGAGTGGGTGTCGGAGTGACGGTGGACGCTGGCTCCCCGGCGGGAATGGTGGCCGGATCGAGCGTGGCCCCGGCTGGCGGCTCCTCGGCCGGCGGTTCGTCCGGGAAGGGTGATTTCAGTTGGCCAAAGCCGCCGCCTCGCGCCTGGATGCGAAACTGCCAGGCGCGCCAGCGTGCCCTTGCGATCCGGCCTCCCGCTGGCAACAATGGCGATCAGCGCTCCGTCGAGTTTTCGGACCATGAGGTGAACGCCGTGACGCATCCCTACTGGCCGCTCTTCGATCTCCTGCTGGGGACGCCGGACCTAACCCTCCGCCCCTTGCGGGAGGCGGACCTCGTTCGGCTCGCCGCAATCCAGCCGCCCGACCTGGAACTGGATCCCGGCGCCACCCGCTTCGACGGGATGCCGGAGCCGGTGAACCGCGGGCTCGTCGCGTTCCAGGGCTACTGGAAGGCGTACGGCACCTGGAGCCCGGCCTCGTGGGCGCTGCCGTTCGCGGTGTACCACGGGGACGACCTGATCGGCACCCAGACGCTGGAGGGGGAGGATTTTCCCCGGCTCCGGGAGGCCGATTCGGCCTCGTTCCTGGTGACCGAAATGCGGGGCCGGGGGTTCGGCAAGCAGATGCGGCGGGCGGTGCTGGCGCTGGCCTTCGACGCATTGGGGGCGGAGCGGGCGATCACCTCGGCCTGGCACGACAACGGCGCCTCGCTCGGGGTGTCGCGGGCGCTCGGCTACGCACCGAATGGGGAATCGCGGCACGCCCGCGGCGAGCGGGTGGACCGGATGGTGCACCTGGCGCTGTCGCGGGACGAGTGGTTGGCCAGCGGGCATTCCGCCGGGGTAGAGATTGACGGATTCGACCCATGCCGGCCCCTCTTCGGGCTGGAAGGGTAGGGCGGGGGGTGCCCGGACACGGGCGGACACAAGGCTCGCTCCGCTGCCGCAACCGTACAGGAGTCCGAGGATCGTTGGCATACGGGCCATTGCCCTTGTCCCTCGGCTCGTGCGACAGTCCTTCCATAGAAGAAGAGCCGTGGTGAATCGTGTCGTCCAGAGGGGATTCCGTGAAGATCGAATCGGTCGATTTCTTTTACCTCTCGATGCCGGAGGTGCTGGACATTGGCGACGGCAGCCAGGACCTCCTCCTCGTGCGGGTCGAGGCGGGCGGCGTCGTGGGCTGGGGCGAGTGCGAAGCCTCGCCGCTGACCTCGATCGCGGCGCTGGTGACTCCGATGTCGCACTCGGCCTGCAAGCCGGTGCTCGCCTCGGTGCTGGGGGAGAGGATCGACGACGTGGGCGACATCGCCTGGATCGGCGCCCTGGTCCGGGCCAACAGCCTCGACCTGCTCCAGGCCGACCACACCTTCTCCGGCATCGACATCGCGCTCTGGGACTTGCTCGGGAAGCGGCTCGACGCGCCGGTGTGGGAGCTGCTCGGGGTGGATAAGCCGCGCCCGAAGCGGCCCTACGCCTCGCAACTCTTCGGCGACACGCCGGAGGAGACCTTGCGGCTGGCGCGGGC
>JACCYX010000237.1 GCA_013696265.1 Chloroflexia bacterium | reverse complement strand
TCGCGAATCTTGAAGGTCTCTTCCCGCTCGTCGATCGTCACTTGCCAGCCGGAATCGGAGAGCGCCCTGGTGGTGATCTCGGATCGGCAATCGATGATTTTGGGTAGGCAGAGGAAGGGGCCTTCGGGATCCTTGACGGCGTCGATGATGTCGTAGCGGTAGGTTGGTTCGCCCGGCTCGCAGCCGAAATAGGTGTAGGTATCACGCAACTGGCGGATTTCGAGCGCCCTGGGGTCTTCCGTGGCCAGCTTGTCGGCGTCGATGTTCCGGAGGTAGGCGCGGGGCGTCGCGGTCAGCCCGATGCGGGTGGCCTGGAAAAACTGGACGGCTTCGCGGGCATCGCCGTAGATCGAACGGTGCGCCTCGTCGTTGATGACGAGGTCGAAATAGAAGGGCGTGAATTCCTCGCGGTAGCGGCGGTCCATCATCAGGGACTGGATCGTGGCGACCACGACTGACGATCCCAGCAGTTCGCCGGTGCGGCGAGCGTTCTTGTAGATGACCGGTTTGTAGTCGCCGAGAATCTGGTTGAAGTCTTCCATCGTTTGTTTGGCGAGTTCGATGCGATCGACGATGAAGAGGACGCGCTCGGCGTTCTGCGTTCGCAGGAAACGTCGGATCAGGGCCGCGCAGAGCAGTGTCTTGCCGGTGCCGGTCGCCATTTCGAGCAGGAACTTGCGCTTGTGGTCCTCGTCGAAGCCCCTGGCGATCGCGTTCATGGCGTTGATCTGGTAGGCGCGCAGGGAGGTTTCCGGAACCAGCGAGTGCAGGTAATCCGAGCGCACGATTTCGGTTTGCAAATCGCGAGGCGGATGCAGGTTCTTGAGGCGGAGCCGCCGGAGATCATCTTGCGACGGGAAACGCTCGACGCGATAGGCGTCCTTCTGGTCGCTGCGCTCGTAGTTCCAGAACCAGTGCTCGTTACCGTTGGAGAGCAGGATAAAGGGCGCCTTCAGGTTCTCGGCGTAGCCGCGCGCCTGTTCCTTGGCGTCGTAGGGGTCCTTGTCTTCGCGCTTCGCTTCGAGCACGCAGGCGACGTGACCGTATTCGTCCATGAGCAGGTAGTCGGCACGGCCGGAGAGGTTGTGTTCCTCGTAGCGAACCTGCCGGGAGTCGAGGAGGTCCCAGCCGCTGGCTTCGAGTGCCTTGTCGATACGGATCCGGGCGGTGGCTTCGGTTTGGGGCAGGACCATGGACGTTCTCTGGCGATGAACGGCGCGACATTGGGTTATGGCACCGTGACTACGAGTCATGATACCCGACCGGCTCAATTCAGGCGTGGCCGGTGCGGGCGGACGCGGGCGTACACAAGGTCGTTCTCAGCAGACCCTGGATGAGAGTTCACCGGCATTCCAGAGTCCGACTATCGCTACGCTGCGTCGGAAGCGCTTCGCGCGGGGATTCTTCGGCTTCGCCTTCAGAATGACGGTCCTTTGGGGGTGAGTGTTGGCAGGGGATGAGATTCAACTCCTCCCCTGCCGGAGGATGCGGGTTACGAACGGGGGTTGCGGTCGCCGCGGGAGGAGCGGGCGTGGCGGGCGGCGCGTTCCTTGTGGGTGCGTTCGTCAAGCGGGGCGGCGGGCGCCGAGGCGAGGCTGTGGGCGCGGGACGATTCCGTGCGCATCTCCTCCATCGCCGCGGCCTTGATGCCCGCGTAGCCACCGGCCGCGGCCGCCGCGTCAACCTCGTGGAGGCGTCCGTGCGAGGCGGCGAACATCTGGCGGGATTCGGCGTGCCGGCCCGCACGGTCGAGGCGGAGGGCTTCCCGCTGGTCGAGCCGGGCCTGTTCTCGCGCCCGGGCGAAGGCGACCGCGTGGTCGACCGGGGCGTGGCGGGCTTCGCCGTCGGGAACGAGGGTGAGCGGCGGCACGTCGACCACGAATCCCCGGTAGTCGGACGATTCCGGATCGACGTAACGGGCGGTGCAGCCGAGGGTGGCGCTTTCGCCCCAGACCCGGCCCCGGTGCGTGACCATCATCACCAACTCGATCCGGTCGCCGTCGACGAGGTCGCGCAGTTCGACCGTGATCGTTTTGCCGTGCCGCTCGTTGGGGAAGGCGTTGAGCAGCACGCCGCGGGTGCCGAGCGGCAGGGTGATTTCGAGTTGGGGCCGGAGGGCGGCGAGTGCCGTCAGCCCGCCGATCTCGTGCTCGAAGAAGGCGGGGAGTTCGGCGGGGTGCTCGATGTAGACGAAGTTCCCGCCCCCGGCTTCGGCCAGGCCGCTGAGCAACATTTCGTCGAAGCCCTCGCCGACCCCCATCGTGGAGGTCGAGATGCCGCGTTGGCGGAGGGCGGTGGCGTGCCGCGCCAGTTCCCCCGGATCGAGGATGCCGTCGTTGGCCTGGCCGTCGGTGAGCAGGATCGCGCGTCGCAACCGGGCGGCGGAAGGATGGGGCGCGTGTTCGGCCAGTTGGCCGCAGCCGGTGAGCCAGCCGCCGGAGAGATTGGTGCCGCCCCTGGCCTCCAGCGTGCGGAGGCCGTGCCCGATGGCGTCGCGGACCTCGCCGCTGGCCGGGGCAAATCGCTGGAGGACATCGATCTCGTTGTCGAAGACGACCAGCGCCACGCGGTCGTCGGGATTCAGGTACGCGAGGGCCTCGATGACGGCGCGCTTGACGAGGTCGAGCTTGTCGCCGTCCATCGAGCCGGAACGGTCGAGCACGAAGGCGAGGTCGATCGGGGCGCGGTCGCGGGTTTGGGTCCGGGCCGGACGCCGGGCGGTGACGGTGAGCATGAGGGCGGTGTCGTCGCGCGAGGCGGCGAGGATCGAACGTTCCCAGGCGGCCTGGATGTCGAGGTTGAGGTTGGAGGTGGTCATGGTCGAGGGTCCTTTCCCGGAGTGGTGGACATGGCGGGACTGAGGAACGGTGAGCCCAAAGATTCCTCGTTCCTCGGAATGACAAAAGCGCTTGAATGGTTGATCAGGTGCCGTTGAGGATGCGCTGGGCCCAGGCGACGAGCGATTCGATCTGCTCGCGCCGCCGGGTGTATGTTTCTTCCTCGATCAGCAATTCGGCCTCGCCGGTGATCGGGACCCGGCGCCAGGTTTTGGCTTCGGGTTCCGGCGCGGGCGGTCGAGCCCGCCCGCGTCCAACCCTGGGCCGGGATGGTTGGTCGCGCTCCAGCACGTCGGCGATGTAGTCGGCCGCGCTCGACCGTTCCGGCGGCATGGCCATCGCGGCCAGCCTGGCTGGCGCGTAGTCCGGCGCGGGTGGTTCGGCGATCGCGTCGGTCGTTGATGACTCGATGTCGCCGTCGTCAACGGCGATCTGGCGAATTCCTTCCGCCGTTTCCCTGAGTTCGCGGTCAGACATGGCGTCGAGCGCCCGGCGGATTTGGCGGAGCGGCAGGTACCGCTCCTTCATCGCGCCGATCACCTGGAGCCGGTCGAGATGCTCCTGGGTGTAGCGGGCGTTGGTGCCGTGGCCGGTCGGCGGCGGCAGCAGGCCCTCGCCGATGTAGTAGCGCACGGTGCGGACGGTGACGCCGGCGAGGGCGCAGAGGTCGTCGAGCGTGTAGGCCGGGTCGGGGGCGGCGCGATCGCGGGATCGGGTGCTGGCGCGCGGCGATCGCGGGTCGGGCATGGCGAAAATGGTCCTCCTGAGGAGTGAACTTCGCGGACGGGCGGGTGGCCCGTGAAGGGTGTCGACAGGAACATGATACCAGTGATACGTATCACTGTCAACACTAACTGTGATGTGGGTTTGTAGGGCACGTGTGGACGGCACAAGACCGTCCAGTACGGTTGCGGACCTTGTGTCCGCCCGTCGTTGGCAGGGTGGCTCTTGGGAGGGGAGGGCGGCGTGCGCGAAGCGCTTCGGCCGGGGACCGACG
>JACCYX010000232.1 GCA_013696265.1 Chloroflexia bacterium | reverse complement strand
GTGATTAACACTTACGACGCCTACGCCGTCGGTGAGGCGATCGGCATCAAGGAGCGCTTCGGCGCGACCGTGACCGTCATCACCGCCGGACCGTCCGAGGCGAAGGAGGTGCTGTTGCGCGCGCTGGCGACTGGGGCCGACGAGGCGATCCTGATCGACCTGCCCGATCACAACGAGATCGATTCGTTGGCGACCGCGCGCATCCTGACCGATGAAATTTGCAAGCATGACTTCGACCTGGTGTTGGCCGGGCAATCGACGGATGACTACGAAACGGGTCAGGTCGGCCCACAAGTGGCAGACCTGCTCCGCTGGCCGCATGTGTCGCTCGTCACGCACGTCGAGGTCAATGGCCAATCGCTTCGCGTCAATCGCGACGCCGAGGCCAGCAAGGAGCTCGTCGCCGTGCCCTTGCCCGCGGTGTTGATGGTGCTCTCGGGCCGGGATGGAGCGCAACGGTTCCCCACGCTGCGCGGGGTGATGACCGCGAAGAAGAAGACCATCCCGGTCGTCGCAGTCGAGGAGGCCGGGCGAACGGCGCGGCTGGCGTGGTCGGACCCGATGGCAATCGAGCGTGAGACCGAGGGCATCATCGTTCAGGGCGTGCCGGCCGAGCAGGCAGCCGCGGAACTGGTGACGTGGCTGCGGGAGCGGAAGCTGACATGAGTTCCACGGACATCCTCGTCATCGGGGAACACCACAACGGCAAGCTCCGTGCGGTTTGCCTGGAGATGATTACCGCCGCGCACCGCCTGGCTGATGAAAAGGGGGGTGAGGTCGTCGTCGCCGTGCCCGGCTCGGACGTGGCCGGGATCGCCTCTGAGCTTGCGAGAATCGAGGGCGTGGATCGGATCGTCGTTGTCGAGCACGACGAACTAACTCCGTTCCTGCCCGGTCCCTGGGTCGGGGCGGTGACGTCGTTGATCCGAAACCTCGACCCGTCCGCCGTGCTGCTCCCGAGCTCCATCACCGGGCGCGATTACGCGGCGCGGGTATCAGCCCGCCTCGATGTCGCGCTCGTGCCGGACGCGACCGGTCTCACGCTCGATGCTGGCCGGTTGGTCGCCACCCGCGTGGTGCTTGGGGGACGGGTGCAAACGTCCGTGAGCTTCCCCGGATCCGCTCCCGCCCTGGTCACGGTCGCGCCCGGCGCGTTCCCCAGGGCGGAGCCCGGCACATCGTCAGCACCCATCGAATCCATCGAGGTATCCATCGACCCGGACGACCTCCGTGCCTCGCTCGTCGAAAAGTCGGAGCACCGGGCCGGGGCGAAGGGGCTCACATCGGCAGCGCGGATCGTCTCGGGTGGGCGCGGCCTGGGCAAGGCCGAAAACTTCGCGCTGGTCGAGGAGCTTGCTGAAGTGCTCGACGCCGCGGTCGGGGCGTCCGGCGCCACGGTCGGGGCGGGCTGGCGGTCCCACGCCGACCAGGTGGGATCGACCGGGCACACGGTGACGCCGAAGCTCTACCTCGCGGTGGGAATCTCGGGGGCGCCGCAGCACCTCGTCGGGATGTCGGGCGCCGACCACATCGTCGCCATCAACCGCGATCCGGACGCTCCGATCTTCAAGGTCGCCTCATTCGGGATCGTCGGCGATCTCTTCGAGGTCGTGCCCGCCCTGATCCGGCAACTCAAGGCGATGGCGGATTAGCCTGATGGCGGCTATCGAATCCCGACATCAGCCACGCATCGTGATCGTCGGCGCGGGCATCTCCGGCCTCGTGCTGGCGTCGCTGCTGACCGGCGTGCCGGCTGAGGTAGTGGTGCTGGAACAGGTGATCCCGCCGGGACGCAAGTCTGACTTTCCCGGCATCGTCATGGCGTCCGACCTGCGCGCGATCGGTCTGCCACCCACCCTCGATCGCGCCATGCCGGTGACCCGGATTGCCCACGTCGACCTGACCGGCACCGCTGCCGAGCGTATCCGGGAACAGTCAGACTGGATGGCGATCGAGCACAGTCACCTGTTGGAAGAGCTCAAAGCGTTGTTGGTGTCGAAAGGCGTCCTGGTCGTACCGGATGCGACGGTGACGGAGTTCCTCTGGGACCAGGGTTTTGTCGCCGGTGTCCGGCGCGGCGACGGTCAATCATACGCCGCCGATCTGGTAGTGCTGGCTGACGAATCCGACCCCCGGCTGGCGGGTCAACTCGGTTTGCGACCAGACTGGATGCCCACCGAACTGATGCACCTCGGCAAGCGCCGATACGCCGCAACTGGCGATGAAGTTCGTGATCGGTTGGGCGCGGGAGACACCGGTTATCGGGTTCTTTCCTTCCGTCACGACGCATCGTGGGGTTCGCCTGGCTATGGGTCGGTGATCCCGGGTCTGGATTCCCTCACGCTCGCCGTCGCAATGTCGCTGGAGGATGCGATGGTCAGCGCCCGTCACATCAGCGAGTACCTCGACGAAATAGAGCGGTTGCCCCCGGTCCGCGATTGCCTCGCCAATCTGACGCTGGAGTCGTACATGACCGAGGTTGTGCCCACTGGTGGCTTCGACACCCGAAACGCGTTCCACACCGATCACGTGCTGGTGGTCAACGACCTGGTGGGCGTCACCAACCCGCTCAACCGGGACGGGCTTTCCGCCAACCTGGAGGTCTGCGAGGCTGCCGCCAGGACGATCGCAAACGCCGTGGCGATTGACGATTACGGGGCCGTCTCGCTCCGGCAATACGCTGAGGCGATTGCCGACGACGTCATCTCGCCGGTCGACCGGGCCCGGCGCGCCGACCGTGCGCTCAGGGCCCGTGCCCCGTGGCAGTGGGCGTCGAAAGCGGACCTACTCGCGAGTGACGCGGGGGTGACGACCGGGCCAAAATCTGCGACGCTATTGCGCATGAGCGATTCTGGAGCGTGGCGCCGATTGCGTGGGCTTGGCAGCCTGCCCGGCGTCCGCCGGCACCCTCCCGGCGAACACGACGAATGATGTGGAATCCGGGACTGCCACTACCGCAAACATTGAGCGAACATCCGGCCTCCGTATGATTCGTCACACGATCGAGAAGAGGATGGACCGATGACGACGTTGAAACTGCAGCACGCGAGCGTCCCGATGACGACCGATGGCAACGACAAGGGGCGTCACTTCTATGGCGAAACGCTCGGACTGACCGAAATCACACCGCCTGAGGTGCTCGGGACCGAGCGCTTCGTCTGGTACACGATTGGCAACAGCGGCGACGAAATTCACCTCTACACCGACGACAGCGGACCCAACTCGCCCGGCCAGCACATCTGCCTCCAGGTCGATGACCTGGCCGCCGTGCGTCAAACCCTCGAGGCCAACGGCTACGAAACGAGCGATACCGACGCGATTCCGAACCGGCCGCGCTTCTTCACCCACGATCCGTTCGGGAACCGGGTGGAGATTTCGGCGATACTTGGACCGTATTCGTAGACCGGTCGTGCGGTCTTGCCTCTTCCCGGTTCAGGAGTGACGTTATGGCGGCGGCTGCCCAGAAAATAACATACACCGCGACACCCGACCAGATCGAGGCGATGCACTCGTCGTTCGACGAGGCGCTCGAACGGTTCGAGGCGACGTTCGGCACGGCCTACCCGATGGGAATTGACGGCGAGCCGGTGGAGGGGACCAGCCTCTTCGATGTCGTCTCGCCGTCCGACACCTCGGTTGTCCTGGCGAGAATGCAGACCGGTTCGGTGGACAGTGTGAACGCGGCGGTGGCCGCCGCCAGGGCCGGCTACCCGGCCTGGTCGGCGCGGCCCTGGCGGGAGCGCGTCGCCATCATTCACAGCGCGGCGGAGACGATCCGGGAACGCAAGTTCGACCTCGCCGCAATCATGATTCACGAGTGCGGCAAGTCCCGGACCGAAGCGATCGGCGAGGTCGAGGAGGGCGCGGACCTGCTCGACTACTACGCCAAGCAGATGGTGCTGGCTGACGGCTTTACGCTGCCAATGGAGTCGCTCGACCCGCGCGAGCGGAACGTCTCCGTGCTGCGTCCGTTCGGGGTCTGGGCCGTGCTGGCGCCCTTCAACTTTCCGCACGCCCTGGCGGCCGGTCCGATCGGCGGCGCCCTGGTGACGGGCAACACCGTCGTCTTCAAACCGGCGAGCGCGACTGCCCTTTCCGGCTATGCGCTCTACCAGGCCTTGATCGACGGGGGAGTGCCGGCTGATGTCCTCCACTTCGTCACGGGTGGCGGACGCGAAGTTGGCGAACCGCTGGTTAAGCACCCGGATGTCGATGGCGCTGTGTTCACCGGTTCCAAAGAGGTCGGGATGGACCTCTACAACAACTTCGGCGTTGAGTATCCCAAGCCGATCCTGACCGAGATGGGCGGCAAGAATCCGGCGATCGTGACCAGGAACGCGGATCTCGACAAGGCGGTCGAAGGCGTCGCGCGCTCGGCCTTCGGTTTCTCCGGCCAGAAGTGCTCGGCCTGTTCGCGCGTTTACGTCGAGCGCCCAGTCTACGACGAGTTCATGGACCGGCTCGTTTCGAGAACGAAGGAACTCGTCGTCGGCAACCCGGCCGACCGCGCGGTCTTCGTCGGTCCAGTGATCGACGCGGCGGCGGTCACTCGCTTCGAGGAAGCGGTGAAACAGGCCGAGAGTGGCACGGTCCGCACGGGCGGTGGCCGACCGTCCGATCCGGCCCTGGCGAACGGCACCTTCGTCGAGCCGACGATTGTCGACGGGCTGCCGCTGGACCACGATTTGTTCCACCGCGAACTCTTCCTGCCGTTCCTGGCGGTCGGCGCGGTGGATTCGTTCGATGAGGCGCTGACGGCGGCGAACGACACGGAGTACGGCCTAACCGCCGGCATCTTCACCGAGGACGAAGGCGAAATCGGCCGCTTCTTCGACACGATCGAAGCCGGGGTCGTCTATGCCAATCGTAAAGGTGGGGCGACAACGGGAGCCTGGCCCGAGTGCCAGCCGTTCTGCGGCTGGAAGGGGAGCGGCTCATCCGGCAAAGGCGCCCTTGGGCCGTACTACGTCGTGCAGTTCCTGCGCGAACAGTCGCGAACGGTGGTGGTCGATACTCCGGCCGGCGATCCAGCCACGATCCAGAAGGCGGGCGAATAGTCCGGCAATCCTCGATTGTCCCAAAATCTGTAGGGGCGGACCTGGCTCGACCGCGAACTGGATCTGGCACGCATCGTTATTGTCGAGCCTGTCGTCCGCCCGAATGTCCCGGGCTACGGAAAATGCGGTAACCACCCGAGAGCGGAGAGATTATCCGGCAACGCCAGTACTGGCCGCCGGAAAAACCAATGTTGGCGTAGGTTCGAATTGTGTGATGAGGCACCGGACCGGCTATCGCCAGATGCGCTTCGCGCAGGGATTTCTTGCAAGCTCGAAATGACGGTTGGTGGAGTGTTACCGGAGGCCCTCCAGGAAATCGCCGGTACGCCGGAGGCCCTCGGCGAAGAGGTCCTGGCGCTGGCCGATGCCAATCCGGAGGTAGCCTTCCAGCCCGAACGCCGAGCCCGGCGCCAGCATGACCCTGGCTTCCTTCGCAAGCCGGTCGGCAAGGATCGTTGAGTCGACGGGCGCGGTGTACTTCATCATCGCCAGCAGCGCCGCCTTCGGCTCCGACCACGAAGCGAGGTCCGCATGCACCGCGAACCAGGTGCGAGCGAAATCGAGATTCTCCCGCATGATCTTGCCGTTTCGCGGGAGGATCGCCTCCCGGTGCTCGATCGCGACCTTGGCCACGGCATCGCTGATTTTCGAAGGGCTGAGCGAGATGTAGTCGCGCAGGCTCCACGCTCGATTGGCGAGTTCCTGGTTGGCGGCGAACCACCCAATCCTGAGCCCCGGCATGCCGAACGGCTTCGACATCGTGCCGACGCTGACCGCCTTCTCGTAGCGGTTCCGGGCCGGCTCGACCAGCTTCTCCCCGCCAGGATGCTCAAGCCAGCGATAGGCTTCGTCCGAAAGGACCCAGGTGTCGCGTTCCCGCGCGAGGTCGAGGACACGGTCGAGTTGGGCGCTGTCGAGAATCGCGCCGGTCGGATTATGAGGCGTGTTGATCACGATCAGGCGGGTGTCGGGTCGCACGAGCGCCTCCAGCCGATCCACGTCATAGGCGAATCCTCCGCCATCGGCGACGACGTCCCAGAGATCGACCTCGGTGCCTATCGCGCGAGGCACGCTGTGCAACTGCTGGTAGGCGGGAGAAACCGCGACAACATGGTCGCCTGGATTGAGCAGCGCGTTGAAGATCAGGAAGTTGGCCTCGATGGCGCCGGTCGTGACCAGGATGTCATCCGGCGTGACGTCGGTGTAGGACTCCGCCAGCGCCGAGCGGAGCGCCAGCGTGCCCCGCGCCTCGGAATATGCTTGTGGCATCGTCATCACCTGCCGTTCGAGTTCGGACGCCGCCGCCGGATCTATCAGCGAGCAAAGCTCGCCAAGCGACATCGGCAGGATGCCGCTCTCGCAGATGTCGTAGTCGACTTCGAGTTCCCAGCGGGTCATCCAGCGTTCGAGTTCGAATCGTTCGATCTTCATTATGGGTTCAATGCTCCTGTCCTGGCGTTCCTGATATAGATGTTCGTGCTCACCTGTCGTGCCCGTCGCCTTACAGGGTTCGCGGGGTTCGCTGACGGGACCGCCAGGAACCCGGGGAGGTTCGGATCCGCGCGCGGGATTCGACCAGGAGTCCGCTGGCCAGCAAGGCGACGAGGGCGACACCGATCGCCCCCCAGAGCAGCCGTTCGAGGTCGTAACGCCCCATGAGCCAGGCGACTGCGAAGGGCGCGAAGGCGAAGACGCCGGCGATCAGGTTAGCGGCCAGTATCGGCCCCTGGACGGCGGCGCGGGGCGCGAGATCCATGAGGTATCGCTGGTTTGCCGCGTGCCCGACGCTAGCGGCCAGGCCGAGCAACGCGAACCCCAAGGCGAAGCCAGCCATCGCCTGGTTCCGGTCGTCGAACCGGTCGGTATACAGGTTGCTTGTCGCCAGTGTCGGCAGCGAAACGATCCAGGTCAGCAGGAGCAACCGCAGGAAGGTGGCGATCTGGAAGGGCACCCGGGGGCTGTGACGGGCGATCCAACGCGGCCATACGAAGTGGCCGGCGAGTTGGCCAACGGCGTAGGCGAGGATGGCCCAGCCGATGTACTCGACGCCCAGCCCGAGTTGCTGGAACCCGAAGACGATCAGGAACGGGTCGAACGCCGCGGTCAGCGCCAGCAAGATCTTGAAGGCGGCGAAGCGGCGGAACGGCGCGCTTGCAAAGGCATCGCGGGTGGACGCCAGGAGTTGTCGTGGCCGCGAACTGGAGGTACGGGGTGCCGCACGTCGAATACCCAACGTGAACCAGGTGGCTGAGGCCACGCTGATCGCGGCCAGCATGAGGATTAGGCCGACCGAACGCTGGAACGCGTCGTCCGCACGGAAGAGACTCCAGCAGGCGGACGCCGCGATCACGCCAGCAAACGCCGCCGCGTATCCCCGGCGCCCGAAGATCGCCGTTTGCTGGTTGCGCGGCACCCCGCCGCGGATCAGGGCCGGCGACGCCTGGCCGGCAATCGCCGATGCCGCCTGGTAGACGACATAGCTGACGATCAACGTGCTGACGATCCGGCCCGGCGAGATGGTGTCGATCCGGAAACCGACGATCCCGATCACTACCATCGCGGCGAGCCGGACCACTCCCGCGACGAGTACAACAGGGAAGGGTTGGACGGCCACCGATCCCAGCAACAGCATCGCCAATGGTGCGAACGACCACGTCGCCACCGCCATGACCGCGAAGGCGGCGACATGGTAATCGCTGCCCCCAAGCAGGAAGGCCACTGCCGCCAGGACGATGACCGGTTGCAGGGCGATTCCGGCAACTGCCTGGAGCGCGGCGTTCAGGATGCCGTAGAGTGATGACAATGGGTGTGCCCGGCGTGGGGCGGATCGGGATGGCGTAATCAGGAACACGAAGCCTCCAGGCAGGATGTGCGTGCGATGTGGTGCGGCGGATGCGATCGTCCGCCACGACTCGAACGGATATCGCACTGGGTAGTATAGGCTGGGAGAAGTCATGGTCAGGATGTGCTTCCAGTGAAGCGCGACAGTGCGGTCGAGAGGAGCACGCGATCGTCATTCGGCAGCAGCGAAACGGCTTTCTCGATCGAACACACCCGGTAGCTTGCCCGATCCTCCGCGCGCGGCGCGAAGGTCATCGCCAGCGCCGGGGATTCGGTTGCGTCGGATTCCGTCGATGTGGCACCGCCCCAGCCAAGAAGTTCGCACGCCGCCGCCCGCGACGCGATCGTGTTCACGAACGTCATCCAGACGGATACGCCGTCAGCCAGCGACAGGCGCGGCAACGAGTGGGCGGCGAGGAACACGCCCGATCGATCAGGCACCATCAAGACCAGGACGACCGAATCGGCCGCCGATTTCTGGCGGGCGACCTCGGTCCGGATTTTGGCGTAGGTGGCGGGAAGCAGTTCTGGCAAGACCTTGGTGCCGCCCACGATTGGCATGAAGTTGGCGTCGCCGATCCAGCGCGGGACGATGTGCTGATGCAGGTGATCCGCGATTCCGGCCCCCGCCGCGGAGCCGAGATTCATTCCAACGTTGAGCCCGTCGCACCCCATGACCCGACGCAGCCCGGTGCAGAACGAGGCGGTCAGTTCAGCGATTTCAGCCCGGGCGATTGACGACAGCGCCGCCAGGTCGCTCACGTGGTCGTTGGGGACGACCATCAGGTGCCCGGTGTTGTACGGGTAGAGGTTGAGAATGACGAAGGCGTGCTCGCCGCGATGGACGATGAGCGACGTGACATCGTCGTTGCTCGCCAGGGCGTTGCAGAAGACGCAACCGGGTACCGGAGTTCCTCCAACGTAGCCCATGCGCCACGGGGTCCAGAGCCGTTGGGTCGGCAGGATTCCAGTGTCGTCAGCCACGGATGACGTCTTGCTGTTCACGATTCGAGGCCATCATTTTCCATCGACTTCCGCGAAGTAGGGTTCGAGGTAGGCGCGAGTTCTCATTTCGTTGAGATCGGCCATGATCAGTGAGCGAGGTGTGACGCCAACCACCCCGCACGCGGCGGCTACCATTGCCAGCGAGCCATGAGCGAGAGCCGCCACATCGAGGTTCGAGCCGGCCAGCCAGAACTCGGCCTCGCGCCGGATCAGTCCCGCCAGCGAGGATGCTGCTCTTTCGCCCAAGGATGCTGGGGCATCCAGCGCCCGATCGGGCCGCACCTGCATCCACGTCAAACCGTCGCGGATACACCGCAACGCGAGCCAGTAGCAGACCTGGCCGCCTTCAAGCGCCACATCGGAGGCGGGATCGACGTGGCGGTGGGTGCCGTCGAGCGCGCCGGCCAACTCCCGGAGTTCCTCAGCGAGCCGGGTTGTGACCCGGTCGTCACGATCCCGGAGCAGACGCGACGTTCCCGAAGTGGACTCCCAGTCGTTGTCCCGCAGTGATTCGTACGCTCCCCACCAGCGGCGGGTCGAAGTCGCCAGGCCGGAGCCGGACTTACCGTAAACGTCGGCCGGGTCGAACCAGCGGTCCCGAACCGTGGTCAGCGTGTTGTCCGGTTCGAGCCGCCGGTAGAAGCAGGTCGGATAGCCATCGTGGCAGACCGCACCCACTTGCCGGACCTCGATCAGGAGGGAGTTCCGTTCGCAGTTGATGGAAATCTGCTGGACCTCCTGCACGTGGCCCGAGGTTTCGCCCTTCTTCCATAGGGCCTGGCGGCTACGGCTCCAGAAATGGACGTAGCCGGTATCGCGCGTGTGCTGAAGCGCTTCCTCGTTCATAAAGCCGATCATCAGCACATCGCCGCTCGCGATATCCGTGATGACGGCCGGTACGAGACCGTCCGGGCCGAACGCCACGGGAAGGGGGGTGCCGTTCATCGGGATGGTTCCAGGCGCACCGGCAAACCCTGGTCATGAAGGTATTGTTTCACCTCGACAATGCGCATGGTCCCGAAGTGAAAGACGGATGCGGCGAACACGGCGTCGGCCCGGCCCGGTTGTAGCGCCTCCGCGAAGTGGGGGAGAGTGCCCGCTCCGCCGGAGGCGATGACCGGGATGTTGACCGCCGCGGACACGGCTTCCAGTAAGGGTAGATCGTAGCCGGCGAGCGTGCCGTCGCGGTCCATGCTGGTGAGCAGGATTTCACCCGCGCCAAGTTCGGCGACCCGCGCCGCCCACTCGACGACATCGATCCCGGTCGACCGTCGTCCGCCGTGGGTGAAGACCTCCCAGGCGCCGACCTCCGTCCGCCTGGCGTCGATCGCGACGGTGATGCACTGGGTGCCGAAGATGTCCGCGCCCTCGCTGATGAGTTCCGGACGGGCGAGCGCGGCGGTGTTGATCGAGATCTTGTCGGCGCCGGCGCTGAGCAATCCCCGGATGTCCTCGACGCTCCGGATGCCACCGCCAACCGTGAGCGGAATGAAGAGCTGGTCGGCGGTGCGCCGGACGACATCGATCATCGTGTTGCGGCTGTCCGAACTGGCCGTGATGTCGAGGAACACCAGTTCGTCAGCGCCTTCGCGGTTGTAGACGGCCGCCATTTCGACCGGATCGCCGGCGTCGCGAAGGTTGACGAACTCGACCCCCTTGACGACCCGTCCACCGGTGACGTCGAGGCAGGGAATCACCCGCTGGGTCAGGTTGCTGACGCCGCTCACGAGCGGACTCCTAGCGCGTGGCGGGCGGCCTTCAGGGCCTCAGCCAGCGTGAAGTGGCGGTGGTAAAGCGCCGCGCCGATGATGACGCCGGAGGCGCCGGTGCGGGCGACCCGCTCGATGTCATCCAATGACCCGATGCCGCCCGAGGCGATGATGCCGGTCAGGTTGCGCGCGATCAGGTCCGAGAGCGCGTGCAGGTTAGGTCCTTCAAGCCGACCGTCGCGGCCGATGTCGGTGAACACGATGTGCTCCACCCCCTGGTCGGCCACCCGCTGGGCGATCTCGACGGCATCGATCGAGGTTTGTTCGACCCAGCCCCTGGTGGCAACCTGTCCGTCGCGGGCATCGAGTCCGACCGCGATCGCGCCGCCGAACGCGGCGACTGCCTCGGGGATCAGTTCCGGGTGCGAGACCGCCGCCGAGCCGATCACCATGCGATCGATGCCGAGCGTGTGGGCGGCGGAGAGCGCGTCCATGTCGCGCAGGCCGCCGCCAAGCTGAAGCCTGACCGAGACCGAGGTGCGAATTCGCTCGATGGTCGATTGGTTGGCGCGAACGCCGTCACGAGCACCGTCGAGGTCGACGATGTGGATCCACTCCGCGCCCTGCTCTTTCCAGCGCAGTGCGGCGTCGACCGGGTCGGCGTCGAATATTGTTTCGCGATCGAAGTCGCCTTCGACGAGCCGGACCGCCTTGCCGTTTCGAATGTCGATGGCCGGGTACACAATCAACGCGGTGCTTCCTTCGTGACTTTCAGCCGTGTGGTCCTAAACCGAATCATGGCTTCCAATCGACCCAGGTCTTGACGAGCGCCAGGCCATCGTCCCCGCTCTTTTCGGGATGGAACTGGAAGCCCCAGACGGCATCGCGGGCCACGATGCTTGGGAATCTGACTCCGTAGTCCGTGTCGGCGGCGATGTCGGATTCATCCTCTGGATGGACGATATAGGAATGGACGAAGTAAAACCAGGCTTGGTTGATCGAGGACATGGGCGTTCCCGCCCGGAAATCGGCCAGGTTCCAGCCCATCTGCGGCACCTTGTGACCAGCCGGAAGCGACCGCACCGCGCCGGGAAGGAGACCTAACCCGGTGGTCGGACCCTCCTCCTGGTCGCCGAACAGCAACTGCATCCCGAGGCAGACGCCGAGCACGGGTTTCCCCGCTTTCGCGGCATCCGAGACGGCCCCGGCGAGCCCGCTCTCGCGGAGCCGGGACATGGCCGCCGCGGCATTGCCAACGCCCGGCAACACCACGCGATCGGCCGCCGCCACCTCACCAGGATTGCCAGTGATGTTGGTTTCCGCGCCGGCGGCCTCGATCGCCCGTTGGATCGATCGCAAGTTTCCGGCTCCGTAATCGACAATCGCAATCATGCGAGCACTTCCTTGGTTGATGGCACAAAGCCTGGGGGCGCGGTTCTGGCGAAGGCGGTGCGCGTGGCGACGGCGGCCGCCTTGAAAATCGCCTCCGCCCCGTGATGCGAATTGCGGGCGCGAATCAGGTCGATGTGCATCGTCAGGCCGGCGTTCATGGCGACGGCACGCCAGAACTCCTCGACCAGGCTGGCCGCGAAATCGACGCCGATCACCGATTCCGGCATGGCCGCGTGAAAATCGAGAAAGGGGCGGCCGGAGCAGTCGATCACCACTCGTGCCAGCGCTTCGTCCAGCGGGGCGTAGGCCGAGCCGTACCGCTCGGTGCCCGATCGATCGCCAAGAGCTTCCCTGATTGCCTGTCCGAGCACGATACCGACATCCTCGACCGTGTGATGGGGGTCCATCTCGGCATCACCGGTCGCGTTGACCGTAAGGTCGACCCGGGCGTGCTTGCCCCAGGCGTGGAGCATGTGGTCGAAGAACGGCACTCCGGTCAGCGCCTCGACCTTGCCGGCTCCATCGAGATTCAAGGTGAGGTCGATCGACGTTTCCGCGGTGGTCCGCGAGATGGTGGCCTGGCGAGTCGGGGGTGCATCGGTCATGCGCGTGCTCCTGTCGGAGTGTTCGACATCAGGGGAGTGCTTAATGACGCCAGGGCTTCCCCCAGTGCATCGAGAAAGGTGGTGTTCTCCTCTGGCAACCCGACGCTGGCGCGCAGGCAGTTCCCGAGCGCGCCGCCGTAGCGGCGCACGTATACCTTATGTGCTTCCAGATAGTCGGTGATCGGTCTGGAGTTTTCGACTGGCAGGCTGAAAAGCACGAAGTTCGCCGCTGAGTCGTACGCGACAACACCCGGTAGCGCGTTCAGTTCGGCGGTCACTCGGCCGCGTTCCCCGACCAGCGTATCGACATTGGCCCGCAAGTGATCCAGATCCTGGAGTGAGGCCATGGCGACCGCGGCCGAGATCGCGCTAATGTTGAAGAAGGCGGGCGCCGCCCGCCGGATCCATGGCATCAGTGCTTCGGGGAAGATGCCGTACCCGACACGATACCCGGCCAGGCCGGCGAACTTGCTCAGCGTCCGGAAGAGGATCACATTCGGGTACTGGTTGGCGAGGTCGAGGTGACTGACGCCGCTGAACTCCGCGTAAGCCTCGTCGATCGCGACCAGGCAATCCACGTTCTCAATGATTCGGGCAATGTCGTCGCGGCTGTAGAGCGTCCCGGTTGGGTTGTTCGGGTTGCAGACGATGACCAGCTTCGTGCGCCCGTTGGCGGCGGCGATGATGCCATCGACATCCAGGGCAAAGTCTGGTGCTGGACCGAGTGGGACATCGAGTACCCTGGCCCCGTGCAACTCGAACAGTCCACGGTAGACACCAAACGTGGGATTCGAGATGATCACCTCGTCGCCTGGGTTGATGGTGGCGATCGCAAGGGTGGTGAAGACATCGTCGAGCCCGGCGCCGGCGATCACGCGGTCCGGCGAGGTGCCAATGTAGTTGGCCAGCGCCGCGATCAGGTCGTGCTGGTCGATCGCGGGGTAGCGATTGCCGGAACGGTAGGCGTCGTGGGCCTCCCGCGCCTTGGGCGAGAGTCCGAACGGGGACTCGTTCCAGTCGAGGCGGACCGCCGCCGGATCGTCGATCGGTGAGACGCCGGGAGCATATCTGGCAACTGGCTGGATGTGCTGGCGGACGATGCGTTCGGGAGAGAATGTCACGTCGTGATCCGTTTCCAGTGCCGATTGATGCTCACCAGGACTGTCATTTCGAGCTTGCGAGAAATCCCTGCGCGCAGCGTAGCGATAGCGCATCCGACGAAGTCGGATCTGGAATGCCTGCGACGCGGGCGGAGCAAGCATCGCTTCGCTTCGCTGCCGCAGCCGCAGCCGTACATGAACCAATGACCTCCAGGCGATATGCAAATCGCTCTAAAGCAGCAGTTTGTCGAGGGCCGAGACGAGGATCTCGCTGGCCCCAGCGTTACGAAGCTGCTCGATCTTGTCCCAGAACACATCTTCCTCGATTGCGGCGTGTACCGCTACCCAGCCTTCGACGTCGAGCGGGATGACCGTGGGAGCCTTGAGCCCCGGCAATACCTGCTTGATCTCGTCAAGGTTGGCGAGCGGCGCGTTCATCATCACGTACTTGAAGCGCCGCGCGGCGTCGACCGCCTTCATCCGCATCACGAGCCGCTCGATGTTCTCGCGGCGGGCCGGTGTGTCCATCGACGCCCGGTTGGCGATCAACACCGCCTCGGATTCGAGGATGGTGTGGATTGGCCGCAGGTCGTTGAGTTGCAGTGAGGACCCGGTAGCGGTGAGTTCGACGATCGCGTCGGCCAAACCAAGCGCGGGCGCGACTTCGACCGAGCCGCTGATCGTGATGATCTCCGGCGAGCCGCCGATCGACTCGAAGAACCGCTTCGCCGATTGCGGGTAGGACGTGGCGATCTTGGCCCCGAGCAACTGATCGGGCGAGGTGATGTCCGTATCGCCGGGCACCGCGACCACGAGCGAGCAGTATCCGTAGCCGAGCGGGAGCAGTTCGGCTACATCGCAACCCTGTTCGTGGACAAGATTGCGACCGACGATTCCCAAGTCGACGGTCTCCAATGCGACATAATCAGGAATATCGTCATCGCGGGCGTAGAGGATGGAGAGCGGAAAGTTGCGAGCGCGGGAGAAGAGTCGCTGACCGTAGCTCTCGAAATCGAGTCCGATGTGGCGCAGGAGTTCGAGGGTGTGGTCCGTCAGCCGGCCCGACCGCTGGATCGCGAGTTTGAGTTGATTCTCGCCGTCGATCAGGTTTCGTGCTGATGTCATGGATAGGATGGTCTCACTCGCTTATACGAACGGGAAGAGGTCGGTACGAGCGCGGGGGCATTGTGAAAGCCTGCACGCACTTGGAGAGTCTTGTACCACGATGTGGAAGAAGCGATCAACCGAAAGTCCCACCGGACACGACCCGTTGGCGGTTCGCGCTACCGGCGGACACGTTTGGAAAAGTCGCTGGGCGGATGGATCGAGATATCGAGCGCAACCCAGAGGAGTAACGCGAGCGGATAGAAGAGGACCGGCATCAGGACAGCCAGCCCGACGCCGTAGATTTGCATCTGCAGCACGCTGAGATCGGTGCCGGCGATGAGCCAGACCACGATCAGCACGGTGAGCAGCTCAGTGAAGCCGAGGTTGATCACGTAAGACCCGAGGAAATAGCCTTCTTCATGTTCGTACAGAGTATGGCAAGCTGGACACCGCTTCTTGAGCGTGAACCAGCCGTCGAACACGCCGGATGCGCCGCAATACGGGCAGTGCCGCCGCAACGCCCGGCCGAAGGTGGTGAGGAACCGGTGCATGCCGGCTTGTGGAAGTGAGACTGGCCGCTCTGTCACGCCGGAAATCCATTCTGGAAACGGATACAGCACTGGGAAACCCGAGGCGGTAGCCTCAATCCCAGATCGCTTGATGGTACAGTGTTTCCCAAGAGCAACGCACAGTTTATCGCCCGCGCTGGAGGAAGAGCGTACGTGCTGGCCAAGGTCTTGAGTTGCGCGGTGGTCGGACTCGAAGGCGTGCTCATCGAGGTCGAAGTCGATGTCAGTGGCGGCGGCCAGCCGGGCGTCGTGCTCGTCGGTCTGCCGGACGCGGCGGTGCAGGAGAGCCGGGAACGGGTGCGGGCCGCGATCCGCAATTCCGGCGGCAAGTTTCCGCACGGCCGCGTAACGGTGAACCTGGCGCCCGCCGACCTGAAGAAGGCCGGACCGACCAACGATCTGCCAATCGCGATCGGCGTCTTGCTGGCTGGACGCCAACTGTACGGCGACCTGAGCGATGCCCTGATCGTCGGCGAACTGTCGTTGGACGGCATCGTCCGGCACACGCCTGGCATCATCAGCATGGTGTCGTTGGCCGCCGAAAAGGGTCTGGCGCGGGCCTTCGTGCCCGAGGTCGACGCTCGTGAGGCGTCCTTGGTGCAGGGAATCGTGGTCTATCCGGTGCGGACGCTCGCCGACCTCGTGAATCACCTGACTGGCGAGATACCGCTGGTCCCAATGACCGATGAGCATCGTCTTGTCCAGCCTGAATACGGCACGAGCGGCACGGACTTTTCTGAAATCAAGGGACAAGAACACGTCAAGCGCGGGCTGGAGGTCGCCGCCGCCGGGGCACACAATGTTGTCATGAGCGGCCCGCCCGGTTCCGGGAAGACGCTGCTGGCGCGGGCCCTGCCCTCGATCCTGCCGCCGATGAACATCGACGAAGCTCTCGAAGTCACGCGCATCTACAGCGTCCGTGGACTCCTGCCACCGGAGACGCCCCTCATCCGGGAGCGCCCGTTCCGGTCGCCACACCACACCACCAGCCACGCCGGGCTGGTCGGCGGCGGGAGTTGGCCGCGTCCAGGCGAGATCAGCCTTGCCCACCGGGGAGTGCTCTTCCTCGACGAATTGCCTGAATTCAATTCGCAGACCCTGGAAGTGCTGCGCCAGCCGCTCGAGGACCGCCGGGTCACGATCGCGCGGGCCTCGGGCACCATCAGCTTCCCGGCCAACGTCACGCTGGTGGCGGCGATGAACCCCTGTCCTTGCGGGTTTTACGGCGACCCGGTGCGCGACTGCCGCTGCGCGCCATCCGCCGTCACCCGGTACCAGAAGCGGATCAGCGGTCCGTTGCTCGACCGGATCGACATCCACCTCGAAGTACCCCGGATCGACTACGAGCAGCTTGCCGACCGGCGCCCCGGCGAACCCTCGGCGACGGTCCGCTCACGGGTGGAAGTCGCGCGGGAGGTCCAGGCAAATCGCTTCCGGGGCGGCGACAACCTCACCAATGCCGATATGGGGCCACGCGAGGTTCAGCAGTTCGCCCGGCTCGATGCTCAGGGGGAGCAGTTGATGCGGACGGCGGTTCGCCAACTCGCGCTCTCGGCGCGGGGCTACCACCGCGTGCTGAAGCTCTCCCGCACGATCGCCGACCTGGCCGGCTGCGACCAGATCCAAACCGCACACGTAGCCGAAGCCCTTCAATACCGCCCCCGCGTCGCTGACGCCTGATGCACGTCTTCCGGGGGTGGCGGGAATCACCGATCTCGTAGGGGAGGGCTAACGGGCCCGTGACGGACTTCTCCGCAACCGGATCCTGGCCCGTGTATGCCCTCCCTCGATGCGCCGTTAGCGGGATGGTCCCCATCCGGCGACAGGAACCGGGGTCCGTCCTCTCGCTGCCGCCACCGCGACCACGCGGGAGGGTCCCACGCTGCGCTCTGGACAGGCGCCCGCGAGCAACATGCCGTCGCGAAACGCGTCGTTCACGGCTCGCTGGCCCTCCCCTACGACACCATGCTGGAGCCATCCCCAATCAATATGCATCGTACGTTGCTAACATTCGGCAAGTGACCAAGTGAAATAACTTT
This sequence comes from Chloroflexia bacterium, assembly GCA_013696265.1. GTDB lineage: Bacteria > Chloroflexota > Chloroflexia > Thermomicrobiales > UBA6265 > JACCYX01. The sequence goes on along the minus strand of JACCYX010000232.1, from coordinate 1,156 downwards.
GTCGCGGGTCAATCTCGGCCGCGGCGTTGGGTGAGGGTCGCCCTGAGTGAGGTGGCCTCCTGATTCGCCCGCCGCTCGACCATGTCGGCCTGGGCGGAGAGAGAACGGGCCTTGGCCTCATCCTTGATGTGCGGGATGTTGATTCTAACCGTGACAAGTCCGGCAGCCACCGATGCGTGCGCCAGGCCGACCGCGATCTCGGCGTCGGAGAGGGCATGCGATGTACCTTCCCGCACCACCGGCCCAAGCTCCGTCAGGAGACCGCACGCCGCCTCGGCCAGGATGAGCGGAACGGAAGCGGCGTTGACGAGCGCCGCCTGCATCGCGGTCCGGCGCTGGGCCTTCTCTTGATCGGTCGATTTGGCCAGCCGGGTGGCGTCGACGTAGGCGTCGTAGGCGCGCTCATCCACCGCCGCCGCGGCGAGGAGCGACTCGCGGGCCGCACCCAAGGTTTCGAAATGCCGTTCGAGCACCGCGTTACCGTCGCTCTTGAGCGTGAGGCTGACGACCATCTGGCCCAGGCTCGCCGCCATCGCGCCAACCAGACCGGCCACGCTGCCGCCACCCGGCGCCGGTTGGGATGAGCCCAGGGTTTCCAGGTAATCGCCGATCGTCCGCCGGGAGAGCGAAACTTGAGAAGTCATGCCTGGTTCTCAGTGGGTTGGGCGCCTGCAAGCGCCTCGAGTTCGGCAATGAAGCGGCTCTCATCGTCGAATTCCAGCTTGTAAGCTGATTCTTCCGGACGTGGCGCGGGCGGGATCATGAAGCGAACCCAGCCGTCCTCGGCGCCTTGGCAGAGCAATTCGGTGACTTTCGCTTCGAACCGGTTGTACGACATGTCGGGTGTCAGCACGCGGTAGTACCGCTCGCCCATGCCGTTGGCGGTCCAGATCAGGCGAACGAGTTGGCGGTGCCGCGTTTCCAGCGGCGAGGCCGCCATCTCGTTGGACATCAGCCCGCGGATAATGGCACTGAACTTGCCCATCTCGCGGGTCTGCTGACCGCAGGCTTGACAGACTCCATCCGGCACGTCCTCGTGACGGTAGCTTCGGCGGCAGCCATCGCACCAGAGATACGTGTTGTTCGGATCGGTGGGGGTTGCTCTGGGCATGGCCATCGTTTCCATCGACGCGATTTTGGAGCGATGCAGTGAGGC
>JACCYX010000386.1 GCA_013696265.1 Chloroflexia bacterium | reverse complement strand
GCGGCGTGCAGGACCTGCAAGGTGTTGAACTCGTGATTGATCCAAGAGTGTTCGATCGCCGCCTTGCCGCGCCTGGTCCGCTTGGCGACGGCGCGTTCCAGGCGTCGGTCGGGCATCCCGCTCGACTTCACCCCGGATGTGCCGCTGAGGGAGCCGCCCATCGCGCGGCCGCTGAGATAGATGGCGTCGTTCTTGAAGGATCGCTGGCTCCGGCCACGGTGGATCTTGACCGCCAGGCGGTCGTGACCGGTGTGGGGCGCGGCGCGGCAGCAGAAGACGGTGCCTTCCTTGCCGCTGCTGACCAGGTATTCGACGGCGGTTAGCCAGCCATCGGTGAAAAAGACCTCGGGGATATCGGATTCGGTGACAGACATGGGTATCCTTCGCCGCAAAAGCTGGGGAGCGAAGTCTCCAGGAGATCGCCCCGATCGATGGAATCGTTCATCGTGCACCTCCTGGTGTTCCATGCCGTCGGCCCGAAATGCGCCCGCAACCGCAGGCCGGGAACGGCGTTCCTTCCGCCCGACAGGTTCGGGCAGTGCCTCGATCATACCGCGCTTGCCGGTGATTTGGAACACGTCCTCTCGTACTCGTACTGGCCGGTCTTGTGCCGGCCACGCCAGAGCCCCTTGTACTGGCCGGTCTTGTGCCGGCCACGCCAGAACCCCTCGTACTGGCCGGTCTTGTGCCGGCCACGCCGCTACCGCACACTTGGCCCATCGAATCCGCTACCCAACCAATCCCGCCAAGGTAACTGCCGATGTCTTCGCCACCTCCCTACCGGGTTCGTAAGCCACTTCGTGCTCAGGGGTACGATTATTCGACGCCCGGCCTGTATCTGGTAACGATCTGCGTCCATCACATGGAACCGCGGTTTGGAACGGTTCGAGATGGTCAGATGCTGCTCAACGATGCTGGAATGATCGTCGATGCCCAATGGCGAGCGATACCCGAACGGTATCCAGGCGTGAACCTCGATGCCTTTGTAGTGATGCCGAACCACCTGCATGGCATTATTCACATCGCTCCTGAACCGGATGGTGCGGGCGAATCGCTCAGTACGATTGTGGGTACCTTCAAGAGCCTGGTGATGGCAGACTACTCTGCCGGTGTGCGGGCAGGGCGGTTTCCCCGATTCGATCGCTCGCTGTGGTTGCGCGGCTTTCAGGATCGAATCGTTCGCGACGATCGGATGCTGGACACGTCGAGAGCCTACATCGAAGGAAATCCTGGGCGATGGCAGGACAAATACGGAAACTCCTGAAGGCAAGTCGTGGCCGGCACAAGACCGGCCAGTACGAGTGAGCCTCCGAGGATGGCCGGCACAAGACCGGCCAGTACGAGGCGGCTGTTCGCCAGCGCTTGAAATGTAGAAGTTCAGAAACATGTGAGAAGGCGGCAGCGATGAAAGGAGGGGATCGTCCCGAGTATCTTGGTGGTGCTTATTCGACCAAGATCCAGGAGATCCCCTCATGGCCAAGCAGAGCAAGCGGAACCGACGGCGGATGCACCAGACCGGGATGGGCGGGGGCTTCACGGTCGTCCGCCGGGTGCCGATCCGGGTCCAGCGGGGGCTGCCGAACGCGCCCACCCTGAGTATCGAGGCAACCTTTCGCCTTCTCTGCATCGAGCATGCGGCCCGCCGCGGCGTGGCTGACGCCGCGCTCGCCTTCAAGACGCCCGGCTCCACGATCTATCGCTGGCGCACGCGGTACCGGCCCGATGACCTGACCAGCCTCGAACCCCGCTCCCGGCGGCCGAAACGGACCCGGCGAACGACCTGGACCGCCGCCCAGGAAGACGCCGTCCTGGTCCTGCGGCGGCAGTACCCCCGCATGGGCAAAATGCCGCTCCAGGTCCTCCTCCGGGGGCAGGGGGGCCGGCTCAGCGCCTCGATGGTCGGCCGCATCCTCGGCAGCCTGCGGCGGCGCGATCTGCTCCGCGAACCGCACGCCGTGCGCGTCCGGAAGGCCCGCCCCCAGCGGCCCTACGCCACGCGGGTCCCGAAGGACAAGCGCCAGCCAACCGACCCCGGTGCCTTGATCCAACTCGACACGATGCACCTGCGGCCCCTGCCGAATGTCGAACGCCGCCAGTTCACGGCGATCGATGTCGTCTCGCGGGTGGCCGTGGTCGGGGTCCGGGCGACCACCTCGGCGGGCACGGCCACCGCCTTCCTCGACGAGCTGGTGGCCCGGATGCCGTTCCCGGTCCAGGCGATCCAGGTCGATGGGGGATCGGAGTCCATGGCCGACTTCGAGCGGACGTGCCAGGCGCGGGACATTGCCTTGTATGTCCTCCCGCCGCGCAGCCCGAAGCTCAACGGCCGCGTCGAACGCCTCAACGGCACCGCCCGCCGCGAATTCTGGGAGTGTTACGACGGCGACCTCGATCTCCCCACCGTGCAGCAGGCGCTCCGGGCATGGGAAGCGACGTACAATACGATCCGACCTCACCAAGCCGTCGGGTACGAGACGCCTCACGCTTTTCTTCGTTCCAAGAAATTCTCAGATGTATCGAACTAGGACAAGAAATTGACGATGGGGCACGGGATTGGCTATACTCCCCTGTCTCATGGGCACCGTTGCGCTGTGGCTCACATGGGCGATAGTTCGGCAGCGGATTTTGCGTGTGAGTCGCAATCCTGATTCCAAATCCGGGCATATGTAGGAAGAGATAGCGCTCCGCTGCCTCGCAAGCTCGGAATGACAATCAATCATTGAGGAGTCGTGGCGTGTCAACCAAGCGTACGTATCAACCAAAGCGCATTCCCCGCAAGCGCCGGTACGGGTTCATGGCTCGGATGTCTACCAAGGGTGGGCGACGGGTACTCGCCGCCCGGCGGCTCAAGGGCCGGCACGCGCTGACCGTGTCGGACGAGAAGAAGTTCACGCAGAACAAGTAGGCAGCGCGGGGCGATTTCCTCGCCGCTTCCTTCACTCAGGGCGAGGAGCCTGTCACTTACCCGGTCCGCCGGACGTGACGCGCGGCCTCGCCTTTTGGTTTTTGGAGTCATTCCACGTCAGGGCTGCCGCCCGTGGGTTGGCCCTGCTACCCCCAAGGGTGGAGCCATTCGACTCCGCCGTCTCGCGGGAGCACACAAGGTGCTCCCCTACAGATAAATCTGCCGCCAGGGAACCCGCCGGTATTCGCCATGACCACCATCCGACTAGTCCAACCGAATCCGGATCGTGCCCGATGATCGCCCGCTCGTACCGTTTGCGCGAAGAGGGCGATGTGCGCCGGGTGCGCTCGCGCGGCAAGGCGTTTGCGCACGGACCGCTCGTGGCCCGGGTGCTGCCAAACACGCTGGAGCCCGCCCAGAACCGCTACACCGTGATCGCCGGGAAGAAGTGCGGCAAGGCGGTCCAGCGCAACCGGCTCAAGCGCCTGACCCGCGAGGCGCTGCGGGGGTTCCACCCACACCTCAAGCCCGGCCACGATATCGCGATCATCGTCCGCGGCGATCTGACCGAACTGCCCTCGCTGACCGAAGCTCAGGCGACCCTGCAACGCATCTTCACCAAAGCCGCGCTGTTCGGGCCAGCCAACGGCACGCCGGTTCCCGCGCCGGGGGATGCCGTGGTCAGCGGCTGGCGGCCGCTGACGGCGCCACCTGAGTTGGGAGATCGGGAGGAATCGTCGTGACGCGGCCGGTGCTGGCCCTGCTCCGTTTCTACAAGACGCGGATCTCGCCGGGCTTGCCGCCCGCCTGCCGGTTTCATCCCACCTGTTCCGAATATGCCTACGAGGCGGTCGCGAAGTACGGTATCATCAAGGGTGGCCGGTTGGCATCGTGGCGCGTGCTGCGCTGCAACCCGTTCTGCAAGGGCGGCTGGGACCCCGTTCCGTGAACGCGGCATGATGTCTCACCCTTCCAGGTCCACCCCAGATCGATCACCGCGCTGGATACCTTTCGGGATTCCCCGCGCTTGCCGACCGTTGCATTGTCCCACTGGCGGAACCGCCCGTTTCAGCGGCAAACACCCGTAACCGCTCGCCTGATCCCGCGCATCACGATCCCGCCCTGGCGGGAGGAGGCCCCGTTTCGTGCTCGAACTCCTCGGACCGGTCACCCTGCTGACATCGTTCCTGACCCAGTCCCTCAACGTCATGGTTCCGGCGGTCAGCATCCCCGTTTGGGATCAGTACGTCGATCTCATGGAGTGGTCGCTCAACAGCCTCGCCAACATCTTCCAGAATGGAGGCTTGGCGATCATCGCCTTCACGATCATCATCAAGACGATCCTGCTGCCGCTGACCGTGAAGTCGATCCGCTCCAGCAAGAACATGCAGGAGTTGGCGCCACGGATCAAGGAGATCCAGAAGAAGTACGGCTCCGACCGCCAGAAGGCCTCGCAGGAAACCTTCGCGCTCTACCAGCAGCACGGCGTCAACCCGATGTCCGGCTGTCTGCCGATGCTGATCCAGATTCCCATTTTCTTCGGGCTCTACCTCGGTATCTCGGGACTCTCCAGCTCCGAGGTTGGTCACTGGACCGACGGGTTCCTCTGGCTGGGCGATCTCTCCGAAGCCGATCCCTGGAAGATCCTGCCGATCCTGGCCGGCCTCTTCCAGTTCGTGCAGTCGCGGATGATGCGCCCCGCCAACCAGAAAATCACCGATCCGCAACAGCAGATCATGAACACGATGATGAATTTCATGCCGCTGATGGTGGTCATCTTCGGCTGGACCTTCGCCTCCGGTCCCGTGCTCTACTGGGCCACCCAGAGCATCTACTCCGTGATCCAGCAGTGGTTCATCACCGGCTGGGGGTCGCTCGGCGAGTGGTTCCCGTGGCTGCCGGAACTTCCGGATCACCGCCGGCTGGGGTACAAGGCGCCGCGCCCGATCGAGGACGTGATGGTGGTCAGCGGGCAACCGGTCGAGCAGAAAGGCTTCTCCGGCTGGATGAACAAGCGGATGCAGGAAGCCCAGAAGAACGCCGAAGCCCGGCAGGAAGCGCTCAAGCAGCAGAAGGCGGGCAAGACCGGCGCCAACGGGACGGCGGGCGCCAACGTCGCCGTCTCCAGCGATGACGCGATCGATGTCGACGCCGCCCCGAGTGCCCGCCCCAACCGCAAGGGCACGAGCTACCAGGACCGGGTCAACGCCGCGAGCAAGTTCGGCGCCAAACCCGTCGCCTCCACCGCGACGGCGAATGGCGCCGGTCCCGGTGGCGACCCGAATCCCAACTCCAAGGCCTCGAAGAAGGCCCGGCGCAAGAGCGGGACATCCTGAACCGGACCGGGTACGGTATCATCAGGACACACAGCCAATCGGGAACCCCAGCGAGCAAGATTCGTTTCGCGCGTGTTCCCGTATCCAATGTGACGACTGACGCACCAGGGCGATGGATGTTCTGACGAAACCGGGAGCCGGTCAATGCAGCAACGAACGAGCGTGGAAATCCAGGCGTATTCGGTCGAGGAAGCGACCCGGCTGGCCCTGGAGGAACTGGGGCTCACTCACGACGATGTCGACATCGAGATTCTCTCGGACGCGGGTCCGGACGAGGATGCCGAAGCCCTGGTGCGGGTGACCGCCAAGGGCATGGCCTCGCAGCCAGTTCCCCGGGCCCAGCAGGCGTCCTCCGCTGGGGAGCAGCGGGATCGGCAATCGCGGCCCCGGAACCGCGGCCGGAACGGCAACGGCGGCGGCAACCAGGATTGGCTCGGTGGCCGGTCCAACGAGCGGGACCGGCCCTCCCGGCGCGGCGCCCCGCCGCGGAAGCATGCCGCCGACCGGGTCGACAGCGAGGACGAGATCGTCGCCCGGGATGTGGTCAAGGACCTGCTCGGCCGGATGGGGGTCGAGGCCGAGGCGATGGCGGTCGACAACCCGTCGTCCGTTCCCTTGGACCAGGAAGAGCCGCCGACCATCTTCATCGACGTGGTGGGGCGCGACCTGGGCAACCTGATCGGGCGGCGAGGCGATCACCTGTCGCACATCCAGTACCTGGTCAGCATGCTCGTGAACCGCCGGATCGAGACCTACACCCGCGTGATCGTCGATGTCGAGGGCTACCGCTCGCGGCGGGAGGAATCGCTCGTCGGCCTGGCCGAGCGGGTGGCCCGGCAGGTGGCGCGCAGCCAGCGCCCGGTGGTGCTGGAGCCGATGCCGCCCAACGAACGCCGGATCATCCACATCGCGCTCAAGTCGCATCCCGACGTCGCGACCCAAAGTTCGGGCGAGGGCAACCAGCGCCGGATCACGGTCGAGCCGCGGGGGTAGGAATGTTACGCAGTGCCGTCATTCTGAAGGCGAAGCCGAAGAATCCCCCGGCGCAGCGAAGCGATAGCCGATCCGCGTCAGCGGATGTCCGATCCCGGCGCAACCCGTCGTCGAGTCGCTGGCAAGTCCGCCTGCGGCGGATGCGCTATCGCTTCGCTGCACGCGGGGATCCTTCGCTAACGCTCAGGATGACGAATGAGATTAGCGGACACACCGTCGTGTCCCGGCCGGTGCGCAAATACCGGCATCGTTAACAACCCAGCGCAGTGAAGGCAGGACCCATGACCCCTGGCGATCGTGAGCCACAATCGGATGCACCCCGCGCGGGCGACACGGGTCCTCCCGCGGCAACGCCCGGCAAGGGCAAGAAGAACGCCGGACGCGAGCCATTTCGCCCCACCAGGCGCAGCGGGCTGCAACTTTCCAAAACCCCCGACTACCTGTTGATCGGCCACATCACCGCCGACCTCCAGCCGGACGGAAGCGTGGTGCTCGGCGGCACCGCCCTCTACTCGGCGCTGACGGCGTCGCGGCTGGGAGCCAGGGTCGCGATCCTCACGCGGGGCGCGTTCGGTGTCGAGGTGGCCGGAATGAAGGTACCCAACCTCGATATTCTCGCTGGCGAGAATATCCAGATCGTGGTGCAGGAGGCGGCGGTCCCGACCACCTTCATCAACGTGTACCAGGCCGACCGGCGCGTGCAGACCATGCCTCACTGGGCGGGTGAGATCGACCTCCGCGGACTGCCGCCTCACTGGCGCAACGCCAAGGTGGTGCATCTGGGACCGATTGCCGACGAGATCGAGCCCAGGGCGTGCACCGGCCTGACCGCCCAGTTCATGGGCGTGACCCCCCAGGGCTGGATGCGCGACTGGCCACGCCAAACAGGCGGCCGCGTCAAGCACATCCCGCTCCGGCTGCCGGGGGAACTGCTCGGCCTCATCGACTGCGCGATCGTCAGCATCGACGAAATTCCCTACGCCCGGGACGTGATCCAGCGCGTCGGCGACCGCCGCCTCGGGGTCGTCACCCAGGGACCGGACGGGGCGCGAATCATCGCTGGCGGCCAGAAGTTCGAGTTGCCCGGCTTCAAGGTGCCGATCAAGAGCCTGGATGGGGCAGGCGATGTCTTCGCCGCCGCCTTCTTCCTGAAGGCGGCCGATCGCGCCAACTCGGCCGAGAAGGCGGGCCGGTTCGCCAACGCGGTCGCCGCGCTCAGCCTCAGTGAGGTCGGCGCTCAATCGGTGCCCCACATGAGCGAGGTCGACGCCCTGCTGGCGAAGGGCTCCTCGGTGCTGCGCTCGTTGACGTAGCCCACTCGGCGGGCGGGCCAGGCCAAGGTGTGCAACCCGATTCCAGACATTGGGCCCATGGCCATTGACTCCGCGTCACGGGCGGAGCATCATGTGTACGTACAGAAAATCGCATCGCGTCCGCCTGTCGTTGGCGCACTCTCCGCCTGGCATAACAGAGCCCATGCCGGGGGAGGTCCAGTGATCGGAGCTACCGTGAACGATTTCTCATCCGCCGATCATGCGTTCGAGTACGAAGTCATCGGTGAACACCTCATCGATCCCATGCGCCTGCTCACGATCGACAGGGACGGACGCCTCTTCGACCTGAACCTGCGGGACGGCAGCGCCTCGCCGGCCGAACTCACCGGCGATTGGATCGTGGACACCGTCGACACCTCTCTCTATCAGGGTCGGGTCACCCCGGTGCGCGCGAACCTCCACACAGTTGTTGTGGGCTAGATGGCACATATTTCTTGAACCAATTTGGGGATTCCCTATCCCTGCTCAGTCCACGCGCACGTCGCCGGATTCCAGACCGCGGTTTCCGCCAGTTCACCTCCAAGCAACGGATCCAGCAGGCTGGCCGCGAAGGCATGGCCGATCGACATGTCGGGATCGAGATTCACGGACACCGCCAACGCGACATACGGCACAGACCACTCGGCTGGCGGTACGCCGAGGCGCACCGGGAGTGGATGTACCGCTCTTGAATGAAATGTGTGATTGAGCGCCAGGCGCACCGAGTTGGCATTCAGACGATAAGCTCGTGCGATAAGAACGATATCGATCAGATCTTTCACGCGTGTGCTTTGGCGATTGCCTTCATAAATCCTGGCTAACCCGGTGTGCAGGTTTATCAGGTGAGGAGGCGGGCGAGTTGCAACGGGGGATGGCCCAGGGCCGCGTTGAGCAGGGTCGCGAGCGTATGACTCAGCACCTTGCGCAGCAGGCGGCTACACAGG
>JACCYX010000208.1 GCA_013696265.1 Chloroflexia bacterium | reverse complement strand
TCGATGTCGCCGCTCGCCAGGACTCGCACCTCGCCCATACCGGCCTCATCGAGGCGTGTCCGGCACATCCGGCTGTCGGCGTCGAGATCGCCGCTGTCGAGGCGAACCGCGTTCAGCCGGTGACCGTGGACTTCGCGTGCCTCCTTGCCCGCCGTGATCGCGTGGTCGATCCCCTGGGCGACATCGTAGGTATCGAGCAGGAGCGAAAACTCGGGCAGGGAGGCGGCGACCGCCCGGAACGCCGTAAGTTCGTCCGCGTACGCCTGGACCAGGGCGTGCGGGATCGTGCCCGAGCCGGGAATGTCGTATTCCCGGGCGCCCGCGACGAACGACGTGCTGGCGCAGCCGCCGATGTAGCCGGAGCGCGCGGCCAGGAACGGTTCGTGCGCCCGGCGAAAGGCGAAATCGGCGACGGTGCGGCCCTTGGCGGCGAGGGTGAGCCGCGCCGCCTTGGTCGCGATCAGGGTCGAGATCCCGACCGAGCGCAAGAGGCCGGACTCGATGATCAGCGCCTCGGGGAACGGGGCGGTGATCCTGAGCAGCGGCTCGTTGGGGAAGGCGATCTCCCCTTCGGGTATGGCCTGGATCTGGCCGGTGAAGCGCAGCGTGCGCAGGTATTCGAGGAACTCCGGCTCGTATCCCTTGACCCGTTCGAGGTAGTCGCGGTCGTCTCGCGTGTACTTGAAGGCGCGGAGATAGTCGAGCGCCGGTTCGAGTCCTGCCACGAGCATGAACCCGCCGCCGAAGGGATTCGACCGGGTGTAGAGATCGAACGTCGCCTCGCCCACCTGGCCGCTCTTCAACGCCACGTAGGCGGCGTCGACGTGATAGAGGTCCGTGTACAGCGCCGTTGGGATCGGGGTAATCGTGGGATCGGCGATGTAGCGGCGTGGCCGATCTTCCGTGATCAGGCCGCTCTGGACGGTGGGCATGCCAGGATTCTCCTCGAAACCGGTGCTGATGTCGGGTTGGCTGTTCGCGATGTTCCTTCAAACGAAGTATCCGCCACCCGGCTCGATCGTCAACAGGTCCCGGTCAAGATGTTCAGACCCATGGAATCACGAAATGGACGTCACCACCGCGATGCCGTTTTGCGCCATGTGGTAGAGGAACACCTCGTGGAAGAACTCCGCCGGATGAGCATTGCTGGCCGATTGGGTATCCGTGTGGGGAATGTCGAACGTGGCAACCGCGTTCATGGGGACGATTACCGAGTAGCCCGCGATGTTCAGCGCGTTGGCCCGCATCCGGAGGTACATCGCCAGTTGGTAGGTGCAGAGGTCGGTACAATCGCCAACCACGATCGCGGTCGTGACCTCGCGGTGCTTCGAGAGCCAGTCGTCCAGGGCGGTGCCGATCGACGGGCTGAGGGAATTCTTCTCGACGATCGTGAAGGCGTCGGCGAACGGCAGGTTCGCGAGTTCCGGAACTGTCTCCGACTCGGGGGAATCGACCAGGCAATGCGGCGGGTAGGCGTCGAACTCCGGTGTCTCCGGGTGGTGGGTATCCTGGCAGAGGACGAAATTCCGGACGCCGTGCTCCCAGGCGCGTTCGAAAAGTGACGCAACGGGATCGGCCAGGGCCCTGACCCGATCCGACGCCAGCGGTCCAAAATGCAGGAAGCCGTTGATCATGTCGGCGGAGAAGATCGCCGCGGACGCCGGTTCCGGAATCGCTTCCTCGAAGCTCGCTGGCTGGATGGTGGCGAGCCACTCCTGGACGAACGGTGGGCTGAAATCGGTCGTCATCTCGTCGCATTCCTCTCCGGGTCCATTGGGCGGGTCCGGCACTGGTTGCCTACGGCCCGGTCCTGCTACAGTCCACCCATGTTCGAGACGGTTCTGGAGTAGACGATCCCTTGGTATTCCCCATCATTGGCGCCCGCGATTATATCGACCAACGGGGCTTCTTCGTCAACGAGTGTCCCACATGCCGGAAGACCTCGGTCTTCGCGGTCTACGATACCAAGCGCAAGCTGACCCTCTATTTCGTTCCCACGGTGAACGTGCGGTCCCAGATGGTCATGGAGTGCATGACGTGCCACGGCAAGTGGGGGATCCCGGAAAAGGAATTCGAGTTCGTCGAGGCCCGGCTCATGACCCAGCTGGCGTTATCGGCCTACCTCGGCAAGCAGCAGGAGTCGCGGCCCGATCCGCCCCGGATCCAGCAGGCGGTCGGCCGGACGTACTACCAGGTTCTCCAGGTCGATCCGCTTGCCGACCCGGAGGTGGTCGATGCGGCCTTCAAGCGGCTGGCACTGAAATACCACCCGGACACGTCGGCCGACACCGCGTCGGCGGCGAACATGCGGGAGTTGCTGACCGCCCGCGAGATCCTCTCCGATCCGGCCCGGCGCGCGGCTTATGACGCTTGGCTGGGCATCGTGCGGCGGGTCGAAGCGACCCGGCCGGAAGACGTTTAGCCTGTCCGCCACCTCGGCATGCCCCGGCTTCCGCTTTCGGGAATGTGTCCCAAGCGCGCATAACGCGATTCGCCGCGCCTACGGCCCCGAGTTCGCCCGGCAAGGGTGCGAAGTACATTTCTTTTACGTCCAAGTGCCATGCGGCTGCCGCAACCGTACATGACGGTCCATGCCGGGGCCCCATGCAAAATCATGCGTCACGCTCCCACGGCGCAATGGATATTGCGTTCCATGCGCCATCCGCATACAATGCAGTGGGTCAACAGACGGAACAATTGATATTCGCGTGAAGGAGGGCACCATGTCCACCGCACGTACGACGAAAAAAGGCGCCGCCGCGGATCCATTGCAGAAGCAGATGGATGCCGCCGAGCGCCTGGCTCGCGTCGTCGCCGGGGAAGACGACGAGCAGTTCATGCTCGTCTTCCAGTCGCTCGTCAATGTGCTGGATGGCTTCACCGCGCGGCCCGCGGCCGAAAGCGCCAGCCAGGCGCGCTCGATCTTGCGCCGGGCGGCGGAACCGGCCGGGACGACGGGCCGACGAGGGCTTGGCGCCGCGGCGCAGCCGGATTTCAGTATTTTCTCCGACCCCGTCTTCCTCGCGAACGCCAAGACGCTCATACCCGATCGGAAGCGTATCGTCGGCGGCATCCCGACGTCCGAGTATCAGGACTGCGTGGCGATCGGCAGCGATACGGACTGGTGCTGCACCGGCACGCTCATTGCGCCCAACGTGGTGGTGACCGCCGGGCATTGCGTAGTGGGCGGCTGCGCCAGCCGGATCTTCATCGGCGACGATGTTGGGACGCCAGGGGCGGGAACCGTGATCGCGGTCCAGCGCGTCGAGAGCCATCCGGATTACGATCCACCAACCCCGACGCACGATCTGGCCGTGCTCATCCTGGCGGAGGATGCCGATTGCAAGCCGCGGGGGATTGCAAGTGGCGACGTGCTGAACGCCGCCGCCAGCGTGCGGTTGGCCGGTTACGGCAACACCGATATCTACAGCAGTGGCGGCTATGGCAAGCGCCGGATGGTCGATGTGCCGATCGCCAGCGCCGACCCCAGGTTCGGCGCCGATGAGGCGACGGAGTTCGTGGCGGGCGCGCCCTTCCTCGATCGGGATAGCTGTAACGGGGACAGCGGCGGCCCCGCCTTTGTCCAGTCGAAACGGACGTGGTTCCTGGCCGGGGCAACCTCCCGCGCGACTGCCAGCACGGTCCGCCCGTGCGGTGACGGGGGCATCTACACCCGGTTGGACGTGTTCGATAGCTGGGTGAGATCGGTGCCTGGGGGCCATTGGGCGTAAGCCAGCGGCCACGCCCCAGGCGAGCGTGGGCTGCCCCTCACCCTTGGCATGTTACCGGCCGGTCGCTTGCGGGGAAACCGCCGCCAGTTCGACGGGCGTGAGCGGCCGGATCGAATGGACCGTTTCGCCCCGGAACTTGCCCTCATCGGGAAGCCACGGAAAGTGGATAACCCACTGCAAATGGACCGGTTGGTCGATGCCGGTCAGCCCGGCGAACGGCTGCCGCAAGACGCCGGTCATGTTCGCGACATCGAGCACCCCCTGCGGTCCGATCGCCAGGGCTTGCGGCACCCACGTCATGCCCTCGAACGCGTCCGTGAAGACGCGGTAGAACTCCTCGGCCCCTACCTTGCCGTCCCACCGTTCGCCGGTGAAGACGAGTTCCATCACGCACTCGTCGCTGAAGACGCTCAACATGGTTGCCATGTGCCGCCGCCACTCGTCGTCGGAATGGGGAACGAAGAGACGTTCCTCGGTGGACACATGCGTCAGCCAGGCATGCCGGATCGCGGTGCACTCGTCGGGCGTGACCTCCCAGGTGAGCGGCTGCCCCTGGAAACGCGGATCCTCGAGTATTTGGGCGACGGGATCAACCGTCATGGATCACCTCATATCACCTAAAATGCGATTCATTCGCTTGATATGTGCGTCACGCCAGCAGGATGAACTCCGGGATGCCGTAGAGCGGGTCGCGCGTCTTCTCCACGTCGGGGCCATTCCGGGCGATACATTCCGTCACCGCCGTCGTGACGCTCATCGCCGCCTCGGTCACCGCCTCGGCCCACTCCGCCGTGAGCCGGTCGGAGTCGATCTCGCGCTCGAACTCATCCCGGTCCAGTTCGGTGATCGTGCCATCGAGATCGATCCACAAGTCCAGTTCCAGATCGATGTCGGCGTAGTAGTCCCGGCGAACCTCGCTCAATGGTCGCGAGAAGTTGACGTAGTAGCCAATGGTCGCGTCGTTTGCGGTGGTGAAGCGAAGTAGCGAAAACCACCGATCCGGGAAGAACCACTGCTCGGCCGCGGCCCGTTGCACGGTCTCGACGCCATCGCACGTCCGGCGCGTGGCCTCGCGCGGCCGGTAGAACCGGAACGAGTGCCGGAGGATGTGCCGGGTCGAGGAGTCGACCGGGACATCCAGCCAGCCACCGGCGATCTCGTACTCCCAGCAGGCGCCCTGGAGTTTTTCCTTGCGGTAGAACAGGCGATGGCGCCGGGCCGGCCGTTCCGGTGGTGGCACGCTCACGATGGGTCCCTCCCGCGCCGGCCCGGCCCGTTTCCAGGCACATCGACGCCCAGCGGGGATTTGGACGGTATCCCCGTGCGGCGGGGATAGGCAGCGGGCGTCGGCGACCGCTTGCGCGCGATCACGAGTCGCGTTTCGATCGTCGAGCCGGCATCGGGCAAGAGGTCAGCCGAAACGATCTCGCCACCGAGGATCGCGGCGGCCCGGTGGCCCGCGGCCAGTTCGTCGTCGATCGCCGTGCCCTTCGGCAGCAACAGGTGTCCACCGGTCCGAAGGAGCGGCAGACCCAGTTCGAGCAGGGCGGGCAGCGTCGCCACCGCCCGCGCCGAAACGACATCGAATGCGTTCCGGTATCGCGGCTGGTGGCCGATCTCCTCGGCCCGGGCGTGGATCGTGGTCGCGTTGGCCAGACTCAACGACTGCACGACGCGGTCGAGGAAGGCCACCTTCTTGCCGGTGGCGTCGAGCAGGAAGACGCTGAACTCCGGGCAGGCGATCGCCAGCACCAGGCCCGGCAGCCCGCCGCCGGTTCCCACGTCGATCAGGGAGCGACGGCTGGATGTGTCGATTCCGGGCAGCTTCCGGAGCGGTGCCACGAGGCGCAGGCTTTCGAGAATCAGGCGCCGTTCGATGCCCGCTGGGTCGCGCACGGCGGTCAGATTCGTCGTCTGGTTGGAGGTGAAGAGCAGGTCACGATACATCGCCAGTTGCCGGAGTTGGTCACCATCCAGCGACATGCCGGCATTCTGGACGAGCGTGCCCAGTGACCCCTGGGAAACAGGCTCGACCGGCGATGTCGTCTGGTGGTTACCGGCAGTGAGCGCCATGGCGATACCCCAATCAACTGGTGATGACGGGTTCGGCGGCACTCACGGTGGCCGCCCGCCGCCGCGAAACCACCTGCCTCGCCGCGGCCACGATGTCTCCAATCGCCAGGCCCGCGAGTTCCCGCAACCGCCCCTGCGACGCCTGCTCGAAGATGCGATCGGGACCGCCCAGCACCCGGACGGGAGTGCCCAGGCCGTGGGCGGCGAGCAGTTCCAGCACGGCGGAGCCGAAGCCGCCCATCGCCGCACTTTCCTCGACCGTGACCAGGGCGCCGTGGGATCGGGCGAGTTCCAGGATCAGGGTCTCGTCCAGCGGTTTCACGAACCGGGCGTTGACGACCGTGGCGTCCAGGTTGTCGAGTGCGAGTTCATCGGCGGCGCGTTCGGCAGCCAGCACCGTCGCGCCAACGGCGAGGATCGCGATGTCGGAGCCGTTCCGCAGGGTTTCGGCCCGCCCAATCGGGAGCGCGGTCAGGGGGTCCGTCATCGGCACCCCAACGCCGGCGCCTCGCGCATAGCGAATGGCGATCGGGCCATCGGTGTAGGCGACGGCGGTGGCGATCATGTGCCGCAACTCGTTCTCGTCCTTCGGCGCCATGATCGTCATGTTCGGGATGCAGCGGAGGTAGCTGAGGTCGAAGACGCCGTGATGCGTTCGCCCGTCATCGCCCGCGAAGCCGGACCGGTCGAGCGCGAAGACCACCGGCAGGTTTTGGACACACACATCGTGGACAATCTGGTCGTAGGCGCGCTGCAGGAACGACGAGTAGATGCCGACCACTGGCCGCATCCCGGCCGTGGCCAGCCCGGCGGCGAAGGTGACAGCGTGCTGTTCGGCGATGCCGACATCGAAGAACCGCTCGGGATGGGCTTTCGCGAATTTCACCAGCGAGGTGCCGGTCGGCATCGCGGCGGTGATCGCGAAGACCCGATCATCGGTGTGGCCGATCTCGACCAGCGTATCGGCAAAGACATCCTGGTACTTCGGCGGTGTTGGCGCGGTGGAGGTGCTGGCGCCGGCGGGCGCGCTGACGGCGTGACTGCGTTCGGTGTCGGTCAGCGCCGGATCGTAGCCGTTCCCCTTCTTCGTCAGGATATGGACGAACACGGGACCGTCGATCTCGGTCGCCTGGCGCAACGCGTGGACCGTGGCCCGGATGTCGTGGCCATCGACGGGACCGATGTAGGTGAAGCCCAACTCCTCCCAGATCATCGAGTGGTAGATGAACTCCTTGAATGAATCCTTCATCCGTTTGCCGAGTTCCACCAGCATTTCACCCTGCGGCAGGCGCTCGATGCGGTCGGCCAGTTCATCCTTCGCGCGGTTGTAGCGGCGATCGGTGCGGACCCGGTCGAGGTATTTGCTGATCGCGCCGACATTCGGCGAAATCGACATCTCGTTGTCGTTGAGGACGACGATGAACGGGAGATCGAGATGTCCGGCGT
>JACCYX010000187.1 GCA_013696265.1 Chloroflexia bacterium | reverse complement strand
GCGTAAACACCAGGCACACTCGAAGGGAGTCTGGTAGCGGCAGAGCTTGTCTCTGCCTTTTTGGCCGAGGACAGAGGCAAGCTCTGCCACTACCAACATTCGATACGCATGTATCCGAAGTCCATATGGGCCTCGGATACTCAGTTGGCGACCGGGGAGGCGGGGACGGATGCCTGGCGGGCCTGTTCCCGGAAATCGGCGAGGAGATTGGCCGCCGCCGCTTCGCCAGAAACAATACAGTCCGGTATCCCCACCCCGTGCAGGTAGTTGCCGGCCAATTCCATGTTGGGGGTCCGGGCCAGTTCGGTTTCAACCCGGTTGACCCGATCGAGGTGCCCCATGTTGTACTGCGGCATGCCCCGGTTCCAGCGGTAGACCCGAGTTATGGTGGGCACGACATCGAGCCGGAGAACCTCCTTGAGTTCCCGCAGCGTCAGCTGTACCAGCGACTCGTCATTGCCCTCCAGGGCGGCCGTTTGGCCGGCGCGGCCGACGAAGGCGCGGATCAGCACCTGTCCCTCGGGTGCCCGGCCGGTCCACTTTGAGGAAACCCAGGTCATGGCCATCACGTCACGCTGCTCGACGCGCGGCACGACGTAGCCGTAGCCATGCAGCGGCCGGGTCAGTTGCGATTCGGGAAATGCGATCACGATCAAGGCATTCGAGACATGCTCGAAACGCGCAAGCACCGAGGCTGCCCCGGGAACCGTGTCCCGCAACAAGGGCACGGCGGCCCAAGCCGGAACGGCGATCACCAACCCGTCGAACGACTCGACCTGGTCCTCGCCGCCCCGCGACACGGCCAGCCGGTAGCCCGGCTGGCCGCCAGGCTCGGCCCGCACCCGTGAGCAGTCGGCCCCGAGCACGAACCGGACACCGTTCCGCTTCGCCACGTCGAGCGCCCGGTCAACGATTTCCGACATCCCCGTTTCGAAGCTCAGAAATCCCGTGCGGGGGCTCTGGGCCGGATCGCGAGACGCGCGCTCCTGGTTCTGGGCCACGGCGCCCTTGATGATGCCCCCGTGTGTCAGTTCGGACGCCCGCAACTGTGGAAACGTCGCCGCCAGGCTCAGCCGCTCACCGTCGCCCGCGTAGATGCCGGAGAGCAGCGGTTCGATCATCCGCTCGTACGTTTCGGTGCCCAACCGCCGGCGGATGAACGTCGCCAGCGACTCATCCTCGATCGCGGTTCGTGGCGGGATGACCAGGTCCATCGTCAGCCGGACCTTGCCGGCCGGCGTGAGCAGGCGTGACCGCAGGATCGGCTTCAGCTCGCTGGGGACGAGACCGCTCAACCCTTGCGGCAGGGCCACCAGCCTGCCCCGGCTCAGCACGAAGGATCGCCGGTGTTTTGGCACCGGCGAAACCATCCGCTCTTCGAGTCCCAGTTCGCGGCTGAGGGAGAGGCCACCCCGCTTCGACGCCAGGAAGGCATCGGGGCCGGCTTCCACCGTGAAGCCGTCGATACGTTCGGTGAGGATCTTCCCTCCGACCCGCCCTTCTCGCTCGAAAACGACGATCTCCAGGTTGGGGTCGATCGCATGAAGCCGGAGGGCGCATGCCAATCCGCTGATCCCGGCTCCAACGATGGCTACCCTGCGTTTCATCCCGTGCTTGCACCTTGCTCTGGGTCCGGCTCCGCCAGGTCACCGGTTCTGACTTTGTCCCGCACCATGGCGGCGAGCGCGTTGAGCAGCAGCGGGTGATCGTTCAGCATCTCGATCCGTTCGAGACGTATCCCGAGCCCTCGGGCTTGCTGGCTAAACTCGACATCGATGTCGAAGAGGATTTCGACGTGCTCGCAGATGAACCCGATCGGGCAGATCAGCACGTTTTGAACGCCCTCGCCATGCAGACGCGCGATGACCTCCCCGGCGTCCGGCCCCAGCCACGGGTCGGGCGTCATCGCGGCACTCTGGTAGGCCCATTCCCACGGCTGGTCCGGGATACGCTCGCGCAGGGCGTCGACGGTTTCCCGCAATTCGCGTTCGTACGGATCATCCCACGTCCGGATACGTTCGGGAAGACTGTGGGCGGTAAAGATCACCGGCACCTGGTCCCGCTCGTCCTCTGGGAACTTCGCCAGCGCATCGTGAATGCGCTCTGTGAGGGCGTCCAGGTAGCCAGGCAGCAGGTTCCAGCTCTGGATCTGCCGCAACCGAACCGGCGATCCGGCCTCGGCCACCCGCTTGAAGTAGGCGCCGATGCTCATCTTCGAGTAGTGCGGGGCCATCACCAGGCCGACCGCTTCGGTCACCCCGGAGCCGGCCATGTCAGCGAGCACGTCCTTGATGAAGGGGTGCCAGTGGCGCATGCCGACCCACACCTTCCAGGATTCGCCCTCACCGGCCTGTGCGTTGAGCGCCCGCTCGATACCGGCCGCCTCCGCGCTGGTCAGTTCCAGGATCGGCGAGCGGCCACCGATCTGGCGGTAGCGCTCGGTAATCTCCTCGACGATATGGTCGGAGGTCGGGCGATGACTCCGCACGTCGAGCAGGTAG
The DNA here is from genome assembly GCA_013696265.1 of Chloroflexia bacterium. GTDB lineage: Bacteria > Chloroflexota > Chloroflexia > Thermomicrobiales > UBA6265 > JACCYX01. The sequence continues at coordinate 17,557 of JACCYX010000187.1, read as the reverse complement.
GGCCGGACATCCTCCAGGGTGTTCGGCCCACCGTAGGCCAGCAGCATGAGGTGATGGGTTGCGGTCGTCATAGGTCGCGATCGTGGCTCCGGCGAGACGGGAACCGCCTTGCCGGGCGCCTGATCTCTTCTTCCCCGTTTCGTTCGTGGAGGCGCGCGCCGTTGGGTGGCGCGCCGTCAATCCGATACGTTCGTTCCGGCGGCGTCATCGTCCGATCCGGGCCGGCGGATGGCATGTATCCTGAGTACCATATCCAGGCGGGGAGCGGTGTCAGGAGAAGTCCGGCAATCCACCGCACGCCCAGTCAGCCAGTCTGGACGATCGCCCATCAGGAATGAGGCAGTCATGTCGAAACGCAACCCGTCGCGCGGCATCCCGTTGAGCCGGGCGGATCAGTGGACGATCGTGGCGGTTGCCGCCGGTATCCTGATCGTCACCGGATTTCTGGTTGGGCTGTTGTTCTAGCCCGAACTTTTCATGAAGGCCGGATTTGGTAGGGGAGGACCTTGTGTCCTCCCGTGACTGTGCAATCCCGGAGCGCCGGGAGGACACAAGGTCGGCCCCGCTGGATATCCCCTACCTGGACGCGAGAAAGTGGTGAACGGTGGCGCGACGTTTCGTAAATAGACTGGGCCAGGGAGCAGAAGACCAACGGGAACCGACCGAGACTGCATACGCCTGGTAGTCGCGTTGATCCAACCGCGGCTACCCCGCCTTACTGGTAGACGCGGACCAGTATCTGGGGAACCCGGCCTTTGGGCGCGACCGCATTGGCGATTCCGGCCTTCTTTTCCGGAAAGGCGTTGGCCACGACCACGGTGCAATCGGCGAGCACGCGCAGGACAACCGTGTCGTTGCGCTCGGCGAAGGAATCCTTGACGTCGAGTTCGCCTCGTTGCTTGACGACCACGTGCTTGAAGAAATTAATCGGATCGGCGACATCGCCGCTGTCGATCCCGGCATCAAGTGCCGCCGCCGCCAGCGCGGTCGCGGTCGATTTCTTGATCGCGGTCTTCGCGTCGGTGTCGTCGTCGACCGGCAGGGGCGAGGTCAACAGGTCATGCCGGGCAACCGAATCCTCGACGATCTCGAACATCGGCCGGCGATGCTGGGAGTAGAGCTTGTCGCCCACCTTCAGCACCAGCGAGGCGTTTGCGGTGATCGTGGTCGAGGGGGAAAGCCGCTGCACCGCGCCATGCTTGCCAACGGCCACGAACGACGCGACCTGCTTGCCCGCCAGGTCGATGATCTGCACCAATTGTCCCGTCGACACCTCGAACGCGGCGGCGGAACCGACCTCCAATTGCCGGGCCGAGACGGCGCGCCGGCCGACCAACACATTCGCCATGGGTCACATCGCTTTTCCACTGTACGGAGAGGGCTGCATCCGTTCTCCCGCCAGGCGTGGGGTTTGCCCGCGCCGCTGGGCGCAATTGTCGCAGTATTGCGGCCCGAAGGTCCAACCCGGCGCATCCATCCGGAATCGCGGTATTCTGATGCAACGGACCACGGTCTTCCATGCGTTTCTGGCACGAGTCGCGTTCAAGGAGTTTCCGATGCTCACCTGTTCCAATTGCGGCGCTTCCGTGCGCGAGGGCGCCCGGTTCTGCACATCGTGCGGCACTCGCCTCAACGATCCGGTGGCCGCGGATGCCACGGGCGTCTGGGCGGCGCCGACCGCGAACGACCCTGATCCAGCGGCCGACGATTCGACGGGGGGAGATACGGACTCGCCGTCGTCAGGGAGCGCATTGGAACCAGCCGAGCCGGCAACCGGCGCGGATGACGAGCCGGCAACGAGGGCCGACGCTACCGCTACCACCGGCGAAGGGTTCACCTGGTCGTGGGGCGCCTCACCGGCAGCCGATGCCCGCGACGAGCCGGAGGCGACCGATCAGGTTGACGAGGAATCCGGAGTCGTGCTCGAAGAGGCCGAGACCACCGATCCGGAATCGGACTCCGGAGAATTGGTCGACGCCACCGAGATCGACATTTTGGAGCCTGACGAGACCGATACCGATGCGACCCCCGTGGACGAGCCGGCGCCGGAAACCAGCGACACGATGCTCGTGGTCGAAGACGACGGCGACGGCGAAACCAAGGCCGAATCCGAAACACTCGCCGCCTGGGCGGAGCAATGGGATTCGCCGGAACCGGAGGATGATTCGGCCATGATCGGATCGAACACTGACCCGGAGGGAGGCGAGACCGCTGAAGCATCGTCGGCTACCGAGGATGTCGAAGCGGACAGCGGCGCGGACCGCCCTCGCGACGATGACGAGGAAGAAGACACCGTCACGAAGGCCGAGCGCCTGATCGGTGAACTCCGGGCCATGATCCCGTCGCTCGTGCGCCCGGTTCCGCCGATCGCGGGCATCGCGCCCGATTCGTCGGGCATCGCCGACGAGTTGGAAGGCGCGGCGCGGTCCGGTCAGTTCGACGACATTCGCGAGACCTTGCTCTCGGCGCGAGAGCATCCCCGCGATGTCGACACGATGATCAACCTGACCGGCAAGATCGACCGCCTGCTCGAACTCCTGGACGACCGCGACAACCTGGTCCAAACGGCGGAGCGCGCCGCCACACGACTGCGGCCGGGCAGCGACGCATCGACGATGTAGGCGATCGCCGTGTGACCCGCGGTTATTCCGGGGTGCCGATCATGAACGGCAGCGTGTCGCCCATCATGATCAGGTCGCTCCAGACTCGTGGTGACCACAATTGCTCGAAGTCGATCACCGCAATGCCGTCATCGACGGACAACCCGGTGATTTCCATCAGTTCCACATACGGTTGGCCGGTGGAGAGCGATCTGCCCTCGTTCCAGCGATACTCCACCACCCGCGTAGCCCGCTCCCCGTCCTCCGTGGATGCGGTCACGATTCGCACCATTGCGGTTCCCGCGCCATCGCCTTCCTCGTTCGCGACGGCGCCGGCCTCGACCGCCGCAATGAGGCCCGCGTACGGGGGCATGGGCGCGATGTTCTCGTCGGATTGGGCGATGAGATCATCAAGTCGAGCCGCCTCCTCGGGCGTGGCGCTGGCGGAGAGGGTGATGTCGGTGGTGAACCCAATGGCGGCGGGGCTGACGGCGATGGCGGAGACAGTGGTTTCCGGCAACGTGCGCAACGACGCGCCAAACACCGGGTCCGCGGCGGCCGAAGGAGCACCCCCGGCGCCGGCAGCCAGGGCATCCTCCAGCAATTCCTGGGTGGGCGCGCAGACCAGGATGTCGCCGATGAGGGTCACGTTGTTGAAGGCGGCCATCACGGCCCGTTGCACGGGGTGCTGGAGATCGAGCTCGCCATCGGTCCCGATCGACCAGATCGACGTGCCGTCCGATGTCACCATCAGGGTGTAGCCGGCGAGTTCCCAGGCGATGACGAGATTGGCGGGAACGAGTCCGCCCCGGAACAGCGTGATCTGGTTGGGCGGGTCGCCGGCGAGCAGGGTCTGGTCCACGCCGAGGGGATTGAAGCCGATGCCATCCGTGAACTCAGGCACGCGCGCGAACTGGAAGGCGCCGCTGGCCGTCGCGAGGGTCATCAGGGCCGGCAGCCAGTCCTCGTTCTCCCCATCGGGTCCTTGTTCATCGCGCGGGACACCCAGGGCGTCGAATTGCTGGGCCAGGTCGGCGTAGTACCAGTGCAGGCCACTCCCCCCGGTACCCTGGACGAAGCGTTGCGGAACGTACGACAGCAGGGTGGCCAGGCCCTCCGGCCCGGCCACCGTTGAATCCGGCTGGGCGAGCGGATTGTGACCTCCGGCGGGGGTGCTTTCGGCCTGGGCCTTGAGCGCGCCGATGAGCGCGGCGGAGCCGGTCAGGGCTCCGGCACTGGCGGCGAGCACACGCCGGCGGCTCACCAGGCGGTGCGGCGAGTCGGTGCGCCCGGATCGGGAGCCGGCTGAATCATGGGTCACGACGTGTTCCTCTCAGGCGGTGCGGTTATCGGCATCGACGCTGGCGCGCGGCCTGAAGAGGCCCTCAGGCGTATCAGGGCGCGTAATTGTCATCATGGGGATAACGATGGCATTGGGATTGGGGTTCCCCGCCCGCTGGGACCGAAGCCAGAACCACCGGACTGAATGGTGCAACTCGACCATATTCTGGCAAGCGCCTCACCAATAAACTGTCATTCCGACGAATGAGGAATCCCTGCGCGAAGCGCTTCCGGCGGAGCCGGTCTTTCCGCTCGTTCACGCAGGCGCCGACTTCGTCGCCGAGTGCTTCGCACAGGGATTTCTCGCAAGCTCGAAATGACGATTTGGTGGTGGAGTTCCACCCTACCGGGGCGGAGGGCGGCGCGCGTTCAGCATGTCGGCCCACTCGCCGAGGCGCGTCAGCAGTTGCTTCGTGAGGTCGAGGGCGGTGGGATCGGTCAGTTCGCCCAGCGCGTTGAACTTGTCGGCCGCGAAGGTCACGTAGACCTCAGGCTCGGGCAGCGGCACCGCCCCGAGTTGGACGCAGATCTGGCGAAGGTGCAGTTGCGCCCGCATCGTGCCGGAGCGCCCGACCGAGGCGCCCATCATGCCCAGCGGCATGTGCCTGAGAACCGAACGTCCCACCGGGCGGGATGCCCAGTCGAGCGCGTTCTTGAGCACGCCGGGGATCGAGTAGCTGTATTCGGGGGTGATGATCAGCACCGCGTCGGCGCGGTCCAGGGCGGCCTTGAACTCGGCGACCAGCGGCGGATCGCCCTGGCGTTCGAGGTCTTCATTGAAGAACGGCAACCGGTCGATCGAGAGTTCATAGATGTGAAGACGTTCTGGCGCTACCAGCATCGCCGTTTGCAGCAACGACCGGTTCAGCGAGTGCTGCCGCAGGCTGCCGACGATTGCCGCGACTTCGATTCGACCTGACGCCACACCGCTCCCCTTCGAATCGACTTTCGGGACAACCCTGCCCGATCCGGCCTACGCGTCCATCAAGCGACGCAGGACCGTGGGCAGGATACCCCCATTCCGGTAGTAGCGAACATCGACATTGCTGTCGACCCGGGCGATCGCCGTGAATTCGAAGCTCGATCCATCCGGCCGCGTCACCGTGACGGTGTACTCCGCCCCCGGCGCGAGTTGGGCATCGATGTTGGCGATCCCGAACGTCTCCTCGCCGGTCAGCCCGAGCGAGGCAGCGTTCTCGCCCGGCTTGAACTGTAAGGGCAAGACTCCCATGCCGACCAGATTCGAGCGGTGGATTCGCTCGAAGCTCTCGGCGATCACCGCCTTGGCCCCGAGCAGCAAGGTTCCCTTGGCCGCCCAGTCGCGGGACGACCCAGTGCCGTATTCCTTGCCCGCGATCACGATCAACGGCGTGCCCGCTTCCCGGTACCGCTCGGCGGCATCGTACACGTTCGTCAACTCCCCGGTCGGGAAGAAGGTCGTCCAGTTGCCCTCCTTGCCCTCCGCCAACTGGTTGCGGAGCCGGATGTTGGCGAAGGTGCCCCGGATCATCACCTCGTGGTTGCCGCGGCGCGAGCCGTACGAGTTGAACTGGCGCTGCTCCACGCCGTGTTCGAGCAGGTACTCGCCGGCGGGACTCGCCTTGGCGATCGACCCCGCCGGGGAGATGTGGTCCGTCGTCACCGAATCCCCGACCATCGCCAGCGCCCGCGCCCCGGCGATGTCCTCCACCGGCCGCGGCTCAGGGGTGAGGTCGGCGAAGAATGGCGGCTCCTGCACGTAGGTGGAAGCCTGGTTCCACTCGTACAGGTTCCCTTCCGGGATCGGCAGGTTCTGCCAGCGTTCGTCACCGGCGAACACCGTCTCATATTCCTCGCGGAACATGTGCGGGTTGACCGATTTCGCGACCGCCGCCAGCACCTCTTCCTCGGTCGGCCAGATGTCGGCCAGGTAGACCGGCTCACCGTTGGGATCGACACCCAGCGGATCGTTCGTGAGGTCGATGTCGACCGTTCCCGCCAGCGCGTAGGCGACGACCAGCGGCGGCGAGGCCAGGAACGAGGCCCGCACCTGCGGGTGGATCCTGCCTTCGAAGTTGCGGTTGCCGGAGAGCACCGAAGCCACCACCAACTCGTTCGCGTCGACCGCGTTGGCCACTACTTCAGGCAGCGGCCCCGAGTTGCCGATGCACGTGGTGCAGCCGTAGCCGACGACGTGGAAGCCGAGCGCATTGAGGTAAGGGGAGACACCCGCGTCGTCGAGATAGCGGGTCACGACCTGGGAGCCTGGCGCGAGGCTGGTCTTCACGAACGGCGGGACATCCAGGCCACGCTCGACCGCCTTTTTTGCGAGCAAACCGGCCCCAAGCATCACCGACGGGTTCGACGTGTTGGTACAGGAGGTAATCGCCGCGATCACGACCGACCCGTGGTGCAGGTCGACCTCCATCCCCTCGACCCGGATCGAAACGTCGCCGACGTGTTCGGAGGTAATCGGACGATCCAGGACGGCGGTCGCCGCGGTTTCCCTGGCCTCGGCCACGCGGGCGGCGGCCGACTCGCCGGGGATCTTGCCCTCATCGGTCTGACCCGCCATCGCCGCCGGGGGATCGCTGGCCGGGAACGACTCCATGCTCTGCTCGTCGTAGCCATTGTCGTCGAGGTCGTGACCGTCGCCATCGGCGGTGAAGACGGTGTCGTACGCATCGCGGAAGACGCGCTGGACGGACCCCAGCGCGACCCGGTCCTGCGGCCGGCGCGGACCGGCGAGACTCGGCTCGATCGTCGCCAGGTCGAGTTCCAGCATTTCGTTGAACTCGGGATCGGGGGTTTCGTCGGTGCGGAAGAGCCCCTGTTCCTTGGCGTAGCGCTCGACGAGGTCGATCTGGTCGTCCTCACGGCCGGTGAGCCGGAGGTAGCGGAGCGTTTCGTCGTCGATTGGGAAGAGACCGGCGGTGGCACCGTATTCCGGCGCCATGTTGGCGATCGTGGCCCGGTCGGCGAGGCTCAGGTTGCTGAGGCCGGTCCCGCAGTATTCAACGAACCGGCCGACCACGCCGTGCTTGCGGAGCAACTCGGTCACGGCCAGCACGAGATCGGTCGCCGTCGTGCCGGGATTCATGCCGCCGGTGAACTTGAGCCCGACCACCTCCGGCGAGAGCTGGTAGAGCGGCTGGCCCAGCATCACGGCCTCGGCCTCGATGCCGCCGACGCCGTAGCCAAGCACGCCCAGGGCGTTGATCATCGTCGTGTGGCTATCGGTCCCGACGAGCGTGTCCGGGTAGGCGACCGCGCCGTTGGCATCTTCCCTGGTCGCCACCACCGGCGCCAGGTATTCGAGATTGACCTGGTGCACGATGCCGGTGCCGGGCGGTACGACGCGGAAGTTCTGGAAGGCGCGCTGGCCCCAGCGCAGCAGTTCGTACCGCTCCTGATTCCGCTCGTATTCCAGCTCCACGTTGTGCCCGAAGGCGGCCAGCGTGCCGAAGCGGTCGACCTGCACCGAGTGGTCGATTACGAGATCGACCGGCACCAGCGGGTTGATTTTGGTGACATCGCCGCCTAGCGTGTGCATCGCCGACCGCATCGCGGCCAGGTCGACTACGCAGGGAACGCCCGTGAAATCCTGGAGCACCACCCGCGCGGGCAGAAAGGGCAACTCGAAGTTGTGGTCGGCCGACCCGGTCGTCGGTTGCCACTGCGCCAGGGCTTCGAGATGCTTCTCGTCGGCGAACTCGCCGCCGACATTGCGCAGCACGTTCTCGAGCAGGATCCGGACCGTGAACGGCAGCCGCTCGATCGAGTCGAGCAGCCCAAGTTCGACCAGGCGCTGGAGCCGGTAGTAAGAATAGGTCGTCCCTTGCGCGGTCGTCAGTTGTGCGCGAGCGCCGACCGCGTTGTCGTTGGCCTGCGACGGATCACTCATGGTCGGGATGGTCCTTTCGGCGATACTGCACGTGGCGATCCGGCGAGGTTGGCGATCCGGGCGGATTCCCGGCGCCTAGCCCACATGTGGATGCCCACGGAAACGTCTCAACATTCTACGGCACATTCGCCGCCCGCGGGCCGATCGAACGGTCCGGCACACATCCTGGAAGGGGAGCGCAACGGCATGAGGTACGCACGGGTCCTGATCAAGCTGAGCGGCGGAGCCTTCTCCGGGGCCGCCGAATCCGGCATCGAGCGGTCGGCGGTCGACGGGCTGGTCGACGAAATCAAGGCGCTGGCTGAACTCGGGGTCGAGGTCGCGATCATGGTCGGCGGCGGCAACATCTTCCGGGGCCGCCTGGCCACCGACTGGGGCATCGAACGCGCCGAAGCGGACAACATCGGCATGATGGCGACCGTCGTCAACAGCCTCATCCTGCGGGGCGCACTGACCTCGCACGGCTCACATGAGGTGCGGGTGATGACGGCGATCCCGATCGCCTCCGTCGCCGAGCCCTACATTCGCCTCCGCGCGATCAAGCATTTGGAAAAGGGCTACATCGTGGTCTTCGCCGCCGGCATCGGCCAGCCCTTCGTCACCACCGATTACCCGGCGGTGCAGCGTGCCATCGAAATCCGGGCCGACGCGATCTTCGCCGCCAAGCAGGGTGTCGCCGGCGTCTTCGCCGAGGATCCCAAGCGCAACCCGCATGCCAAACGCTACGAGCAGATCACCTACGACGACGTGGTGTCCAGGGGCCTGACGGTGATGGACCAATCGGCGTTCATCCTCGCCCGCGACCACCGGATCCCGATCCACGTCTTCGACGCCGGCGACCGCGACGCGATGCGCAAGATCGCGCTCGGCGAACCAACCGGAACCTACGTCGGCCCCGATGCCGTCACCAGGTTCAGCGAGGGCTGATCTCGCTCGGCGCCTTGCGCCGCAACGCGCCGTCGGGTATTTTTCAAAGGGAACCCTTGGAGAATACCCGAGAGACGCACTGACATGGCACTTTCCCCAACCTCCCAACACGAACGACACCGGAAATCCGCATCGGACCGGTTGCTGATGGCGCTCAAGATGCGCGGCCCACAATCGTCGGCAACCCTCGGCGTCCAACTCGGCATCACCGGCGAGGCGGCCCGCCAGCAACTGCTGCGGCTTGAGGAGCAGGGGTTCGTGCTCTCCCGCTCGGAAATCCGGGGGGTTGGCCGCCCCATCGCGATCTGGCACCTGACCGAGGCCGCCGAGTCCCGGTTTCCGGACGCCCACGCCCAACTGACGGTCGACCTGATCGGCACGATCCGCGCCGAACTTGGGCAATCGGCCGTCGACACAGTGATCGCCGCCCGCGAGCGGGACACCCGAGGCGCGTACCAACGCGCGATGGAGAGCGCGGATTCGCTGCCGGAGCGCATCGCCACACTGGCCGGGATTCGCTCCGGCGAGGGGTACATGGCGGAGTGGGCCGAAGAGGCGGATGGCTCCTACGTTCTGGTCGAAAATCACTGCCCGATCTGCGCCGCCGCCGCGACCTGCCAGGAATTCTGCCGGGCCGAACTGAACGTCTTCCGCGACGTACTCGGCGCCGATGTCCAGGTCGAGCGCGAGGAACACATCGTCCAGGGTGCCCGCCGCTGCGCCTACCGGATCACGCCACCGGCGATCGCGGAAAAGGTGTAAAGAAACGCGCGCCATGACACGTTGCGTAGGGTTGCGGAGCGTGCTCCGCCCGTCGATCACGAGTCCTGAAGCAACCGGGCCATCATCACCGCCGACCATGTACGGCTGCGGAGCTTGCTCCGCCCGTTGATTCCGCGGTCCCGAAGCGACTGGGCCGAGACAAGCTCGGCAACCCTACGGAACGGCGACGATCCGGTTTCGGGTCATCGCCGGTCCACAACCACCACCCGCTTAAAGCGCTTCTTCCCGGCCCGGAGCAGGACGGCATTCCGTTCACCAAGAACCGCGCCGAACGGCACATCGACATCGCTGACCCTTGCGTCGTCCACGGATAGGCCGCCCTGCTGGGCCAGGCGACGGGCTTCTCCACGGGACTTTGCCAGTTCAGCGGCGACGAAGGCGTCGGCCAGGGTGAATTCGTCCGTCACGTCAGCTTCTGCGAGTTTCGTGGTCGGCAACGTGACTATGTGGGCAGTCTCCGATGCCACGAACTTGGCTTGATCGCTGAAAAACATCCTTGATGCTGATTGCGCCCGCTCCGCCTCATCAACACCATGGGCGAGCGTGGTCGCTTCGTAAGCAAGACGCCACTTGGCCTCCCGCAGCGCCTCGCCGGAGACTGAGGTCAGGTCGGCGATCTCGTCTTCGAGCAGGAAGGTGAACTGGCGCAGGTAGGTTTCGACCATCGCGTCTTCGGTGTTGACCCAGTACTGGTAGTAGTCGTACGGCGAGAACTGGTCGGGATCGAGCCAGACGCGTACGCCAGAGCCGGTCTTGCCCATCTTCTCACCCGAGGGCGTGGTGATCAGCGGCGAGACCAGCGCGAACGCCTTGCCCCGGTCCGCCTTGCGGACCAGTTCGACGCCCGCCGTGATGTTCGTCCACTGGTCGGAGCCGCCCATCTGCAAGAGGCAGCCTTCCTCGCGGTAGAGGTGCAGGAAGTCGTAGGCCTGCACCAGCCGGTAGTTGAACTCGACGAAATTGAGGCCGGTGGTTTCGAGCCGGGTACGGTAGGTGTCCGTCGCCAGCATCTCGTTGACCGAGAAATGGCGGCCGATGTCGCGCAGGAAGGGGATGTAGCGCAACGGCAGGAGCCAATCGGCGTTGTTGACGCTGAGCGCCGCCGGGTTGTCGCCGAAGCGCCCCCCCTCGTAGTCGAGGTATTTCTCCAGTTGCGTTCGAATTTTGCCCAGGTTGTGCTTGAGATCGTCCAGACTAATGATCTCCCGCGACGAGGTGCGGCCAGTCGGGTCGCCGACCATCGCCGTGCCGCCGCCCCCGAGCGCGATCGGGCGATGTCCCATCCGTTGCAGTGTGGCCAGCAACATGATGCTGACCATGTGCCCGGCGTGGAGCGAGGTGCCGGTCGGGTCGAAGCCGATGTAGGCCGTGACCGGCCCGCTGTCGAAGGCCGCCCGCAGCCCCGCCTCGTCCGTGATGTCGTAGACGAAGCCGCGCTGGCGCAGGTAGTCGACCGGGTTGACCCCTTGCTGGCGGGCGACTTCCGGGGCGCTCGGCCGGGGACTCGTCTGGTCGATCACGGTCGTTGTGGAGAGGGATTCGGTCATGAGCGGTTCCCGCGGGTATCGCAAAAGGAATGGCAACGGTTCACAGGGGCGAACCACCGCCATTGTATAGGACCACCGCGCCACGGTCGCCGCACGCCTCATGCTATACTTAATGAAGTATTGAAAACGACGCCGCCGTCAGGAGCAGCCAATGATCGCCACCACCCCGAGCGCCGAATCCGCCACCGTCGACTGGATGCACGACCTTGCCGAAGCGTCCGTCCGGGCGCGCAAGGAACGCAAGCCGATCCTGATCGATGTCTACCAGGACGATTGCGGCGGCTGCGACAAGCTGGACGACGTGACCTTCAGCGACCCCACCGTGGCCCAGGCCATCGCCGCCCGGTTCGTGCCGCTGAAGCTCGACCTCTTCCAGGACCGCGAGTTCACCCGCCAGCACCAGGTGTTCTGGACGCCGTCGATCCTGATTGCCGACCACAGCGCCAAAGTGCGTTACACCTCGGTCAATTACCTGCCGCCCGCCGAGTTCCTGGATATCCTCGACATCGGCGAGGGCCTGGCCGCGATGCGGTGGAAGGGCTATGACAAGGCCATCGGCCTCTTCACGGAGGTCCGCGACCGCGCCCCGCATGGCCCGCTCACGCCGGAGGCGATCTACTGGCGCGGCATCGCGGCCTACTTCCGGGACGGGAAGTCCTCCGACTCGGCCAATGCCGAATGGGCGGAATTGCTCGAACGGTTCCCCGATTCGATCTGGGCGAAGCGGATTCCGTGATCGACTCAGCTAGCGAATCCCGCCCCCCCCCAAACCAACGACCGTCATCCCGAGAAACGAGGGATCCCTGCGCGAAGCGCTTCCGGCGAAGCCGGTCCGGTCTTTCCTCGTCCCGAGCGTCGGCTACGCCGCCGAGTGCTTCGCACAGGGATTTCTCGCAAGCTCGAAATGACAAAAAGCGTTAGACGTGCCGAACGGGCCGGTCGAGTGACCGGCCCGTCCAACCCTACGATTCCGCCCGGTCGGCGTTGGCGACGATCGCCTCGCGCAGGTAGGCGGCGAGGCCGGGCGCGTCCTTGTCGATGTTCGCGGTGAACCGCGGGTCGTCGACGTACATCGTCCCCAGGCCGCGATGAATCTCGTACGAACACTCGTAGAACCAGCGGCTGATGTGCTGGCTATGCTCCTCGGCGAGGGCCATCACGGCCTGGCTGGTGGCGGGCGTTCCGGCGTTCATCGCTTTGACGAAGAGGCCGTTGAAACGGTCCATCTCCGCCTGGATCGCCTTCCAGCCCTCCTTCGTGTAGCTCCTGGCTCGAGCCTGAGACTGCTTGAAAGCGTCGGATTCGCCCCACCGTTCGCGCGCTTCGTCTTCGTATTGGGCCGGGTCGAAATCGCCGAAGACGTCCAGTCGTTCTTCCGGCGTCAGGTTGTAGCCGGTCATGTGTGCCTCCATCTCTCGTTCGAGCGACGCCACCATCGCCTGAATCCGCGCCAGCCGCTCTCGCAGGAGCGTGCGCTGCCGTTCCAGATGCTCGTAGCGATCCTGTTGCGGATCGTCGAGCAGGGTGGCGATACCATCGAGGGGGAAACCGAGTTCCCGGTAGTACAAAATCCGGGAAAGCCGGTCGCAATCGGCATCGCTGTACAGGCGATACCCGGCGTCGGAGCGCCCCGCCGGAACCAGCAGGCCGATTTTCTCGTAGTGGTGCAACGTCCGGACCGACACACCGGAGATGCCGGCCACGTTCCCCACGGTGAGGGAGCGTGCGATGAGTTCGCTCACGCCGGCGTCCTTCCTCGAAGCCGGGCGCCGATCGCGCCCGACTGGAAACGACGATACCGCCTGACGTTAGGTGAGGGTCAAGCCCTGACGAGGGCCTTGATTGAGGCGCAAAGGGCGTCGTAGCGGTTGACGAGGTAGTCCATCATTTCGACCAGCACGGTCCGATCGGCGCCGACCACGCCGAACTCGCTGAATGGCCGCCTGAGATCGTCTTCCGGGAGTTCGGAGAGAATCGTCACGACCCGGGCATGGGTGACATCCCGGTTGACCTTCACTCGCCGGAGGGATTGGCCGACCTTCTGGGCGTGGATCAGGGCGTCGGCCCCCTCGATGCCGGTCGCCCGCCAGTCGGCCTCCGGCATTCGCAAGGTCGCGTACGGCGGCGAGCCGTTGCGGAAGACCTCGATCACCACGTTTTCCCAGGCGGTGACGTGGGCGACGTGGTCCTTGACCGTCCAGCCCTGGCCGTCGGTTGGGCCAACCCATTGGTCGTCGGCAAGCGCGTCGATCAGGGTCACGCAGGGATTCCAACTGACCGCGATGGCTTCCAGCAGTTGGGCCTGGTTGTGCGGTTCCTGACGTGCCTCGGCCATGATCCACGTTCCTCCCTCAAGGGAGTCCGGATCGACTATCCCTCGATGAGCGTGACGATGTATTGACGATGCTTATCATAGTGACCGCCGAGGTAACGTACCAGCACTTCGCGCAGGCATTTTCCGTCTTCGTCGAGACCGACCTCGCCGCCGGGCCGTTCCAGGTCGTCGTCCGAAATCCCGGCCACCACCGCCCGCAGGTCGGCGAAGGTCGCGTCGCGCTCCGACTTCAGCGTGCCAACCGAGCGGCCCATCGTCCGTTGCCGGACCTCCTCGTTGATCGCGTCCATGCCGCCGGCCCAGGCCGCGTCCGACACCTCCAGGGTCCGTTGCATGGGCGTACGGTCGCGCAGGAGCGCGGCGACCGCCTGGTCCCAGGCGGTGACGTGGGCGACGTGGTCGCTCGCCGTCCAGCCGGCGGGATCGGCCGGGACCGTCCACTGCTCGTGGGTCAAACCGTCGACGTAGACCACGTATTCGCGCCAGCGAATATCGAGATCGTGCAGCAGTTCCGCCCCGTTCGACGGCATCGATTGCGTTTCGGTCATTGATGGTCCTTTCTGACCTGCGTCCTCGCACCCCACGGTCCGACGGATACCGATGTCTATTCGGGCGCACACAAGGTGCTCCCCTACGTTAGATTATCTGCCGCGCCAGCCAAACCGTGCCGATGCCGGTCAGCATGGCGATGAGCAGGTTGTTCGTCTTCCGCATCGCGATCGCGGTCACGGCCACGGCGCAGACGCCCGGAATGCCCTCTTCCGCCATGGCGGGAGCGACCAGCGACACCAGCACGGCGCCGGGGAGGTAGGTGAGGCCGATCTCGACCCGCGGCGACATCGTGACCCGGCCCATCAGCCAGTAGCCGCCAGCCCGGCAGGCGTAGGTCACGACCGCCATCAGGGCGATCGCCAGCAACGCGCTCGCGTGGATCGTCACGGCGCGCCATCGATCATCGGCCCCGGCGCGAAGGCCGGTTTCCCAAAGGCGAACCCGGTCAGGAACCCCGTGATTCCCCCGACCAACACGTACCAGGTGCCCGGCAGCAGCCACCAGGCCAGCAACGCCGCCGCGCCAGCCGCTCCCCACGGCACGAGATCGAAGCGGGCGCGGTAGCCGCTGAACAGGGTGGCGGCGAAGATCGTGGTGAAGGCGAAATCGAGCCCGACCGCCGCCGGATCCCCAACCCCGCCCCCGGCCAGGTGCCCGGCGACGACCGACGGCAGCCAACAGAGGGCGACGAAGAGGTTGGCCCCCAGGAAGAAGCCGATGTCACGCTCGCCCCGGCGGCGGGCGTTCATCGCCACCGCCCAGCCTTCGTCGGCCATGATGTGCAGCATCGGGTACACCTTCCGGTCCGGCAGTTCCCGCAGCCACGGGCGGGCGGCCGCGCCGAGCAGGATCAGCCTGAGGTTGATGAGCAGCGTGGTGGCGACGATCGACAGGATCGGCAGCGGGTACGCCCACATGTCGAGCGAGGCGATCTGCGCCGCGCCCGCGAAAACGAACACGTTCATCAGCAGGTTTTCGGCGACGGTCAGGCCCACCTGGCGCGCGAGCAACCCAAAGACCACCCCGTAGACCGCAACCCCGATCCCCATCGGGATGGCGGCTTGGATGCCGCGCCGGACACCGTCGCCGGTGAACATGTCGCGGGCCGGTGCGTTGTCCCTCTCGAAGCCTGAACCCAACCCGTGACCCGTTCCCATTGCCGACGAAACCGTCACGGCATTGTGGCATATCACCCTCGAAACCGCGTGTCCGGCACGCAGGGAACTGATCCGCGGCTATCGTCGGTACGGTCCAGACCGGGCATCGCGGCCGGCTGAAGCAGTCCGCCTTCGTCCAGGCTGACCGACACCAGTGGGCCGAGGTCACGTTCGAGAGTGTGCGGGAGATGGGCGGCTGGGTGTCCACGAAGTACCTCAAGATCACGTAGGGTGTCCGGCCTGGTCGCCTCCGCTTCACGCCGGGCGGCCACACAGGGCCTCCCCTACCCAACCGACGTGGGCCCGTCCTCCCGGCAGCAGGAGGACGGGCCCACATTCCTTGATCCACCGCGGAACCAACGGGGTTCCTCAGCCGTTATACGAGTCAGGGTAAGTGGGTCCTAATCGATGCAGGTCCGTTCGTCCAGGTGGAAACGCTGGGAAACTCCAACCAGGGACATCACGCTCAGAGGAGTGGTCTCATGGTTCTTCACACAATCGTCTCGCGTCGTCGTTTTGTCATTGGGTCGGCGGGCGCCGCCGTTCTCGCCATCGCGCCGGCATTGCTGGCGCCGTCGCCCGCCGGGGCGACCGCATCCGAGTTCTTCGCGACCGCCAAGCCAGGACTCCGTCTCCGGTCGGGTCCGGGACTCGGCTACAAAATCCTGGCCTCGCTCTCCATGGGGGCGAGGGTCGAGCGCCTCGCCTCGGGTGGAAGGGCCGACGGGTACGAGTGGGTCAAGGTTCGGGTGGTTTCATCAGGCAAGACCGGTTTTGTCGCGTTCAAATTCCTCACCACCGCCCCCTCGGATGGATTCGAAATTGGCCAGACGGTCCATGTCGAAGCCGGTGGCGGCAGGGGCAACCTGCGGAGCGGGCCGGGAACTGGCTACCGCGTGATGGCGACGCTTTCCACCGGCACCACCGGCACGATCAAGGACGGGCCAGTCGAGGCCACCGGGTACTTCTGGCACAAGGTCTCATTCGGAAACGTGACGGGGTGGATCGTGACCTCGGTCCTGGCGCCAGGCGCCGGATCGAGATAACGGATGGACCCCGCGGGTGCGGTCGATGGCCGGCCCCGACGGTTCGATCGTCGGCACCGTCCCACCGGAACGGCTGGCGAAGTCACGTCGCGGCGGCCTCAGGAGGCGACCGGGTTCGTCACAACCGACAAGCCGCGGGAAGCCGATGGGTACGTGTGGGTCAATGTCCAGTTCAACGGCGGGCTCAGGGGCTAGGTGGCCAAGAAATTCCTCTTCTGGATCTAACCAGGTTCTGAGTCAAGACACGCCCTGGTCAACGCTGACCGGGGCGTGATTCGTTGGCCGTCCCGCATCGTGGTCCGCGCCAGCGCGGCGCGCGGGTTCGGACGGGGGTGTGCCACAAGATGTTGCGTGGCGTGCCTGCGCCAACCGACGTTTGCGCTTCTCATGTGGACTGATGCCTCTTCAGCGAACTGCATGGTGGTTGACTGTCCCCGCCCATGCAAAGTCATGCGTGGCGCCCTCGGACGGTGCCCGATTTGGGGCAAGCCACCGGCGGCGGGATCGTGCCGGCCGACGTTCAGTTCCAGCGAAACCACGGATGGTCCCCACCCGTTTCAGGGACAGGGTAAGAAAAAACGGCACAATCGATACGGCACCGCCAGTCCGGGTGGACACGCTGGGAAGCTCCAACCAGGGACATCGCGCTCGAGGGAGTGGTCTCATGGTCTTTCACACCGTCATCTCGCGTCGTCGTTTTCTCGCCGGGTCGGCTGCGGCATTGGCCATCGTCCCAACCTTGCTGGCGGTTGGTTCCGTCACCGCCCAATCAACCGATACCCGCGTCATCAACACGAACGGGGTTCGGCTGCGCTCCGGCCCCGGCCTTGGTTTCCAGGTGTACGGCCCCTTGGGATCGGCCTGGCGGTCACCCTCCTGGGATCGGCCGGCACCGTCGACGGCTACGCCTGGAGCAAGATCCGGATCCAGTCGTCGGGCACCGAAGGGTTCGTCGCCAGCAAGTTCCTGTCGCCACCCAGGCAGGGCGGACTCGCGATCGGAACCGTGATCCACGTCGCCACGGCCAACGGCGGTGCGGCCAACCTCCGCGGCGGTCCGGGAACCGGGTACGGCGTGACCAGGAAGCTCGCCAATGGCACGGAAGGCATCATCCGGGGTTACCCGCAATCCGCGAACGGGTACACCTGGTACGAGGTCGCGATTGCGGGCACTGGCGGCTGGCTCGCCACGTCCGTGTTCACCACCGGACCCGGCACCGGCCGCCCCCGGATCGAAGTTACGGATGGTCCCTTGCGGGTGCGGTCCGCGGCCGGTTTCGGCGGGTCGATCGTCGGCACCGTCCCGACCGGGACAGCCGGCGAGGTCACGGCGGAGCGGGCCCAGGAGGCGAACGGCTACGTCTGGATCAACGTTCGCTTCTTCAAC
>JACCYX010000175.1 GCA_013696265.1 Chloroflexia bacterium | reverse complement strand
GATGAGGCTCGCCCGACATGAGGTTCACCGCGCGGGAACTCAACCGCTCCACGCTCGGCCGGCAAATGCTGTTGCGGCGCGAGTCGCTCGGTGTCGCGGACGCGGTGCGGCGCGTGGTCGCGATCCAGGCGCAGCAGCCAGCCTCCCCGTACCTCGCGCTGTGGAACCGGCTCACCGGCTTCGACCCGGCGGACCTCGACGCGGCCTTCGCCGATCACGCGGTGGTCAAGGCCACGCTGATGCGGATCACGTTGCACGCGGTCCACGCGCAGGACCACCGGTCCTTCCGTGAGGCCGTGGAGCCGACGCTGCGGGCCGCCAGGCTCGACAACCGCTTCCTGGCGTCCGGGCTCACGCTCGCCGATGCCGATTCGCTGGTCCCGGACCTGCTGTCTTACGCTGACCAGCCGCGGACGGCCACCGAGATGGAGAAGTGGCTCGGCCAGAGGCTCGGCGCCGCGGCCGAGCCCGGCGCGTGGTGGGGGTTGCGGGGGTACGCACCACTGCTGCACGCCCCCACCCATACGCCGTGGTCGTTCGGTTCCCGCCCGACGTACGTCGCAGCGAGGCCGCGGCCGTCGCTTGCGGATCACGACGCGTCCGCGGCGGCTCTGCAAACGCTGGTCAAGCGCTACCTGGAAGGGTTCGGGCCGGCGTCAGTAGCGGATGTGGCGCAATTCGCCCTGGTCCAGCGGGCACGGCCAGGGAGGCGTTGAAGGCGCTCTCCGGCAACCTCGAGCGGCTGGAAGGGCCGGACGGCGCGGAACTGTACGATATCCCCGGCGCACCGCGTCCGGCCGAGGACACCCAGGCTCCGCCCAGGTTGATGGCCATGTGGGACAGCATCCTGCTGGCCTACGCCGACCGGAGCCGGGTCATTCCGCCCGAGTACCGCAAGCTCGTCATCCGCATCAACGGCGACGTGCTGCCGACCCTGCTGGTCGACGGCTACGTCGCCGGGGTGTGGCGCCCGGTCGAAGGCGGAATCGAGGCAACCGCCTTCCACCACTTGCCGGCCGACGCCTGGGAGGGCCTCGCCACCGAGGCCCGAACCCTGGTGGCGTTCCTCGCCGGCCGCGAACCGGAGGTCTACCGCCGCTATAACCACTGGTGGAAGGAGTGGCCCGGCGGCGAGACCCGGCGGCTCTCCAGCGACTGAGGAGTCGCACCCCGGACGTTTCCGGAGAACCCTCGACGCCGACTGACAACCTTCGGCGGCCTCCCGCCCGTGGGTCGAGTGTGACCAACGTGACCACCGAATCCGTCTAGCGCCCGCTTCGCCACACCGAATACATCCCGTACACCACCATCCCGCCCAGGACCGCGAAGACGAGCATGAACAGGAAACCTGGGAACGCGGCCAGGTCAGGATCGACCGCCAGGAAGATCACGATCGTGCCCAGCCACGCCGCCGCCGTCATGATCGCGACCGCCAGCCGGTTGACCATGCCGTTGAGGCTGCGCAGGGTTTCCGGCAACTCGTCGTAGTGCACATGGAACGTGAGGTCGTTCCGGTCGATCCGCGAAAGCAATCGCTGGATATGACCGGGCATCGACGCCGTCAACAGCATCGTGTCGAGCGGAAGCAATTTGAACCGGCTGGCCCAGAATCCAGGTGAGTAGAACTCCCGCAACGCCCCCCGGATCATCGGATCGACCACGGCGATGACGTTGATGTCCGGATCGAGGCGGCGGCTCAGCGCCTCCAGCATCGAGGCCGTTTTCGCCAGCAGCGCCAGCTCGGACGGCATTCGGATGCCGTGTCTCCGGATCAGGCTCATTACGTCGGTCAGGATCATCGACAGGGGCAGTTCACGCAGCGACGCCCCAACGTACTGGGAAACCAGGTGGCTGACATCCCGCTCCATCAGGCGCCGGTCCCACCCCGGCGACAAGACACCGAGCAGGGAGAGTTCATCGACGATGCGGGAAGAGTCGCGTTCCGACACCGCGATCGCGAGCAGTATCAGCCGCTCCCGCAGCCTTTCGTCGATCGTGCCGACCATGCCGAAATCGAGTATCCCGAGCGCCCCGTTGTCGCAGACCACGAAGTTACCGGCGTGCGGGTCGGCGTGGAACAACCCAATCCGCAACACCTGGTCGGCGGTCGTCGCCACCAGCCGCCGGGCGATGTCCGGTGCGGAAACAGCGGTCTCCGCCCGCTGCGCGAGCCGGTCGATCCGGTCGCCGTCGATCCGTTCCATCGTCAGCACCCGACGCGAACTGTGAGTTGGGCAGGACCGGGGAATCCGGACCGTGGTGTTGTCGTTCAGGGCCGTGTGGAAGAGGTCGGCATTGGCCGCCTCCCGGCGGTAGTCAAGCTCGGCCCGAATCGTCCAGCTGAACTCTTTGACCAGGCCAACCACGTCGGCCTGGCGCAGCAACGTCGAGCGGGCCTCACCCACCCGCGCCATGTCGGCCAGGATGTCGAGATCCTCGGCGATGGTCGCATCGACGTCCGCTCGCTGAACCTTGACGACGACCGGCGTTCCGTCAGGCAGCACGGCGGCGTGAACCTGCCCGATCGAGGCGGCTGCCAACGGCACCTCCTCGAAACGCCAGAACCCCGACTCGATCGTCGTTCCCAGCTCGGATTCGACCGTCAGGCGGATCGCCGCGAACGGCTCCGACGGCACCTGGTCCTGCAGGCGTTCGAGTTCCGCAATGTAGGCCGGCGGCAGGAGATCGGCCCGGGTCGACAGGATTTGACCGAGCTTGACGAATGCCGGGCCCAATTCCTCGAGCGCCTCGCGCAGGTGGACCGGCCGGGATCGGCGCAGCGCGTCGCGGGCCGGATCGAGCGGACGGCTGAGTCCGGGGAGCCGCTGGCGGATGCGGCCCCCGACATCGACCGGACCCACAAGGCCACCCAACCCATGCCGCATCAGGGTCCGCACGATGACGCGGTAGCGTTCGGCGTGGCGGCGCTGGATTATGAAGGTTTGCAACACGGCCCGACTCCATCAGCGGCCAGGTCGACCGATTTCCCGGTCCGGCCGTTCCACCGCCGGGTCCATTTGTATACTTTCGCACAGGAGTCGAACCGCACGACGCGATCCCCGTGAAGATCGGGAAGCAAGGGAACAATTCAGCAGATGGCGACACAAGTGACAACCAACCAAACCGGGGCAGCACCGGCGATCGAGCGGTTGCCGCGGGTTTTTTCCGGAATCCAGCCCTCGGGCAATTTTCACCTCGGAAACTACCTCGGCGCGATCCGGAACTGGGTCAAGCAACAGGACCTCTACGCCAACACGTTCTGCATCGTCGACCTGCACGCGCTGTCGCTGGCGACGACGCGCGAGGGGTTGCGGGAGAATATCCGGAACCTCGCCACCATCATCGTGGCGTCCGGCATCGATCCTGACCACTGCACGCTCTTCGTGTAATCCGATGTCGCCGAGCACAGCGAACTCTGCTGGATCCTCCAGTCGGTCACGCAGTTTGGCGAGTTGCGGAGAATGACCCAATTCAAGGACAAGTCCGGCGGCCAGGACGAATCGGTGAGTTCCGCCCTCTTCACGTATCCTGTGCTCCAGGCGGCCGACATCCTGCTCCACGACGCCGAACTGGTTCCGGTCGGCGAAGACCAGAAGCAACACATCGAACTGACCCGCGATGTGGCCCACCGCTTCAACCAGCGCTACGGCGAAACGCTGGTCCTGCCGCGCCCCGACATCAAACAGGATGGGGCAAGGATCATGTCGCTGGACGATCCGACCAAAAAAATGAGCAAGAGTTCGCCCAACCCGAACAGCTACGTGGCGCTCGGCGATACGCCAGACATCATCCGGCGCAAGATCAAGCGGGCCGTGACCGACTCGGGCAGCGAGATCGTCGTCGATCCGGAGAAGCCCGCGCTCTCGAACCTGATCTCGATCTACGCGATCCTCACGGAGCAGACGCCGTCCGAGGTTCAGGAAGCGTTCGTGGGCAAGGGCTACGGTGCGTTCAAGAGCGAACTCGGCGAAGTCGTCGTCGCCGCGATCGAACCGATCCAGCAGCGCCTGGCCGAACTCGACGCCTCACCCGAGATCATCGAGGAGGTCTTGCGTGCGGGGTCCGTGAAAGCCCGGGACTACGCGCACGGCACGCTGGCAAAGGTTCGCAATCGGGTTGGCCTCGGCGGCTTTTGATTCTCGTCGCCGATGACCGTACGGGCGGATCCCACGCTTCGCTCTGGACAGGCTCTGGGTCGACCCGTGACCGGCATCTCCACCACGCGGATCCTGGTCGATCCTGGTATCCGCCCGGATGGTGACTGGGCGGACGACAGATTCGACAAGATCGCGGTGGGCCAGAATCTATTCGCGGTCGAATCAGGTACGCCCGTACGCCGCGCGTCTTCATATATGCTCAATGTGTATCGCCCGTTACAAAATTCCGCTCCACCAGATTGCCCTTGTGTGGATTACGACGCCACCGCCGTCTTTTCTCGCTTCTCCATGATCGTGGTCGAGTGCCCCGCGTCGAGCCGCGCCGAGGGATCGATGTACTGCACGGCGTGGTTGACGGCGGTGACGGCCTCGCCGGCGCCGTTTGCGATCAGCTTGAACTTGGCAGGGTAGGCCGCGATGTCGCCGGCGGCGAAGACCCCCGGAATACTGGTTTGCAGCGTGGTCTGGTCGGAGACGATCTGGTTGCGTTGCAAGGCCAGGTTCCACGACTTGATCGGCCCCGGATCGGCCTTGAATCCGATCGCGCAGATCAGCTCGTCGACTTCGAGGTCATGCGTGTGGCCCTCCAAATGGCGGAAGGTCAGGCCCGATATCCGGCCGTGATCGCCGGAGCGCACCGCTACCACTTCGTAACCCGGATAGTGAAGCGTGACGGTTGAGGCTTCGAGATCGGCAACCGTGGCCTCGTGGGCGCGGAACTTCGAGCGATGGATCAAGTTGACCGTTTTCGCGATCGGTTCCAGCGTCATCGCCCAATCGACGGCGGAATCACCACCCCCGACGATCACGACGTTGCGGTCCCGGAAGTCTTCGATGCGCTTGGCGAAGTAGTGGATGCCCTTGCCTTCGAGTTCATCAACGCCGGGCGCGCCCAGCCGGGTCGGCTCGAACGCCCCGACTCCGGCGGCGATGATGACGGAGCGGCTGCGCCGTTGGCCCTGCGTGGTGTGAAGGATGAACGTGCCGTCGTCGAGCGGTTCGAGGGTCTGGACCTGCTCCCGCAGGTGGATGGTGGGGTTCGAGCGCAGGGCCTGTTCGAGACAAGCGGCGACGAAATCCTTGGCCATGACCTTTGGATAGCCGATGACATCGTAGATGTACTTTTCGGGATACATGGCGCTGCATTGACCACCTGGCTCTTCCAGGGAGTCAATGATCTGGACACTGGCGCCCCGGAGACCGGCGTAGAAGGCCGCGAAGAGACCAGTGGGTCCGGCGCCCACGATTGTTATGTCCATAATTGGCTCAGTTGCCGAAACCGGGCTGGCCGGTGTGGCAATCACGTCTGTCACGTCTGGTTCTCCTGGTGGCGGGTTGGAACACGTTGCGGGCGTTGGGCAGCCTGGTCAGGCGTGGCGAACCGGCGCCAAGCCGCATTCCCTCCGGATTTTACACGGACGCGCCAGCAAACGCGTTCAATCCTGGTACCCCATCTCCTCGCCTTTCGTGCAGGTCGCCCAAGTCGTTTGGGAGTGTCCGTGCCCCTTGTACAATGCAGGGCATGATTCGCCAATATCCAGGACCAGTGGCGCCAACCGGCACACAGGATCGGCTGGAACGAGAACCTGGGACTCCGTCATGTTCGAGAAACAACAAAAATGGGCCCGGGCCCGCATGGCGCCTGAAACCTGGGACCGCCTGCGGCAGTCGACCGCGGGCCTTGGCGATTCGCTCCACCGCGGCGCGACCGCCTCCCGGCGGTGGGTGACGATCGGCAGCGAACACGTCACGTCAATGCGGTCCGCGCGGTTCGAGCCATGGCGGATCATCGTGGCGGCCCTCGCCGTGTTCATCGTCGCCCTGATCCTCAGCCCGCTCGAGGGCCAAGGGTTGAATACCGTTCCGGCCCTGCTGCTGCTGGTTTGCGTGGGCCTCTCGACCTACATGGCCGACTGGGTGGGCGGTGTCACGGCGTCCCTGGTGTCCCTGATCTGCCTGGATGTCTTCTTCATCGGCGACACCCCCGCCCTCGACAGCCTTCCGATGGCCCGGTCCTTCGTCATCATGGCCGTTTTCGCGCTGGCCTCGGCCGCCGCCGTCGCCACGATCGAGCACCTGAAGTATGACCGGGCGAACGCCCGGCTCGAAGCCGCCTCGCTTCGCGCCGCCAACACCGCCCTGAGCGCGGTCGAGATCGCCGCCGCCCAGCGGCCACCGGGCGACCAACCAGCCTACGTCAACGTCCTGTCCACGATCCTCACCGCCATGGTCCGGGTCAACCGGGCATCCACCGGGGCGCTCTACCTCCTGGACGCACCGAGCGCGACCCTGATCCGCGCCGCGGCCTACGGCGACGATAGGGAAACGGCGCTGGATGGCGACAGTTCCAGATTCGACGTCCCCGTCGGTTCGGGCCTGGCGGGCCGGGTCGCCCTGGAGCGGCGTCCGATCGCGGTGTTCGACACGCTGGCCGAGGAGGACATTGAGGATATCCTGGAAACGAATCCCCATGCCCGCTCCGTGGTCGGCGTGCCGCTGATCGATCCCTCGGACAAGCTGGTGGGCGTCGCCTGGGTGGGCCTGTACGTGCCCTATCGCTTTGGATTGACGGCGATTGCCCGGCTGACGGCGCTCGCCAACCGCACGATCGCGTTCATGGAGGCGGCCCGGCTCGCCGACGATCAGGGGGAACTGCTCGACCGGGTCCAGGATCACTACCGCCGGTTGCAGGCCGTGATCCAGACGATTCCGGAAGCGGTCATGGTCGCGCGGCCGCCGTATGGCGCGATCGTCGCGTCGAACGCGGCGGCGCAACGCATGTTCGGCGTCGATCTCGATGGTCCGGCGGACACGAGGCGCGCCGATCGCCTCCACCTCTCCGGCACCCCGGATTCGGAATTCGAGAACCCGATCCTGCAATCGCTCCGCCAAGGCGTGGTCGTCACCGGCGTCGAACTCACCGTCCGCCAGGCCGATGGGACGACGATCCCCGTCGTGGCGAGCGCGGCGCCGCTTCGGGACGACGATGGCACGATCGATGCCGTGGTCGGCATCTTCCAGGATGTGGCGCCGCTGAAGGAGGCTTAGCGGCTGCGGGACGAGTTCGTCTCGGTGGTGTCCCACGAGCTGCGGTCCCCCTTGACCCCGATTCGCGGGTTCGCCCAGGTGGTCGCCCGCGATTTGCAGCGGGAAGGGAATCATCAGCAGCACGTCGCCTGGCTCCTCACCCTCCAGCAGCATGTGGATCGGATGACGCGCCTGGTGG
>JACCYX010000134.1 GCA_013696265.1 Chloroflexia bacterium | reverse complement strand
TCTCATGTCCGATCCGAGGGCTCGCTCAAGATCCGCCAGGGGATAGCCGTTGGGTTGTCCAGCGACCTCCCCAAGAACTCGACGCGCCGGGTCCGTGAGGTACGCCCACAGCCGGGCCAATTCTTCGCTGGTCCAATCGAGTGGCGGTTCCGGCGACGGTTTCGGCTCCTCTTCGCTCGTTGATTGCGAACCAGGAGGCGAATCCGGTTTCGGATCCCCCGAACTAACGGGCTCCCCATTGAAGAGACGGAGTAACGCCTCCCGAACCTCTTCCACCTCGCCTTCAACCGTGACAGTGAGTCTGGCCATGTGGTTTTCACTCCTAATCCCTAACCATACGCCTAAAACATTTATATATTCCTTGCCGATGCTTGTCCAACAATTGTTCTGCACAATCACATATTTATGTGTTCCCTCGTTCGGCGACCATCCTGTGGGTGGATGCAACGTTCACAGCCGCACATGGCCAGACGCGGGCCGGCACGAGTGTGAGGGCGGCGGAGCCAAGAGATTTCTCGCAAGCTCGAAATGACAATCCTTGGAGAGCACAGGGGATTGGGTGCGAGCGCGAGGGCGGCGGAGCCAAAAGATTTTTCGCAAGCTCGAAATGACAATCGTTGGCTCGGAATGATGATCCCTGCGCGGCTCCTCGTGCGATAATCGCGGCCAGCGGGGATCGCCGCCGGTTTCGATTCCAACCGGGGCCGAAGCAAGCGGCATTGCCCGGCGCCCGCAACCACTCGCACGCAGGAGCAGGACCACGATGGCATTCTCGGAGACAATGGAATACGCCTATTTCGAAGGGCAGTTCGTGCCGTTCAGGGATGCCAACGTCAGCGTCGGAACCCACGCCCTCCACTACGGCACGGGCGCGTTCGCCGGGATTCGCGGGTATCTCGACCAGGATGGCGAGACCATCAACATCTTCCGGCTCCGGGAGCACGCCGCCCGGCTCCTGCGCTCGGCCAGGTTGCTGCGGATGGACCTGCCGCACGACGTGGACAGCGTGGTCGAAACGGTGCTCGAACTCACCCGCCGCAACGCCCCGACCGGCGATGTCTACTACCGCCCGCTCGTCTACAAGTCGTCGGTGCAACTGACGCCGCGGCTCAAGGGGATCGACGACGAGCTGGCGATCTACATGATGCCGATGGGCGATTACCTCGACACCCGGCGCGGGCAGAAGGTGATCGTCTCGTCGTGGACGCGGATCACCGACAACATCATCCCGGCTCGCGGCAAGATCACTGGCGGCTACATCAACTCCGCGCTGGCCAAGGACGAGGCCGAGGAGAAGGGCGCCGACGAGGCGATCATGCTCGATGTCAACGGCAAGGTGGCCGAGGGCACCGGCTGCAACCTCTTCATCGTCCGCGACGGGGTACTAACCACCGCCCCGATCACGGGGGACATCCTCGAAGGCATCACCCGCCGCTCGATCCTGCAGGTCGCGGCCGATCTCGGGATCCCCACCGAGCAGCGGTCGATCGACCGCTCCGAGTTGTACCTCGCCGACGAAGCCTTCTTCTGCGGCACCGGAGTCCAGGTGGCCTGGATCGAGCGCATCGACGGCCGCGTGATCGGCACCGGCACGGAGCCGGAGATGGTAAAGCGGATCGGGCAGGTGCTCTTCGATACCTTCCGGGGCAAGAACGATCGCTACGCGGACTGGATCACGCCGCTCAAGGGCGGGCAGCCGGCGGCTGTCCGCTAGCGATTCCCGGAACCGGGTGCGTGCGGGTGGCGTCTATTACAATGAGCCGCACATGTCCCATGTCCGGCGTGGGCCAGTCGTTACCAGGCGCGGCGCCTTCGGTTGCGTGCCCAGGCGGGCATCCAGCCTCTACTCAAGAGAGGAACGGATCGATGACGAAACGGCTCGCGGGATTGCGCCTTGGCGTGTTCCTGCTGTTCCTGGCCGGTCTCCTGTCGCCCTTCGCCGCTACCGGCGCCGGCGCCCAGGAACTGACCTGCGACGATTTCAATTCCCAGCGGGCGGCCCAGGCCGTGCTTGACGCGGACCCATCGTCGGCGGAGTCGCTCGACCCGGACGGCGACGGCGAAGCCTGCAACGAAGACGGACCGGTCGATGGTCCGGCTGACGAGCCCGCCGATGAACCAGCGGACGGACCGTCTGATAATCCGGCCGACGAGCCAGCGGATGACCCAGTCGACGAACCCGCCGATGGACCAGGTGACGAGCCGTCCGCCGATGGCGATGCGTATCTTGCCGACATCCAGGCTGAACTCGACACGCTTCAGGGGCAGACGGATCGTGTGCTCGAAATCAGCGTGCTCGGCGAGGCGGCGACCCAGGACGACGCCACCGAACTGAACGACATTGCGTCCGGCTGGGCGGACTACCCGGACATTGCCGCCGGCATCGAGGAAGCCGAGGGCTACGAAGAGATCCACGAGGCCTACCTCGACCTGGCCGATACGGTCGGCGAGGCGGGCGAGCTGTGGGATGTCTATTGGGCGATTCCGGCCGAGAACGACGACGAGGAACTCGTCGCGATCGAGGACTTCACCGTCGCCTACACCGATGCCCTTGACCAGATCGCGGAAGTGCAGGCGCTCGTCGATGACGCGGGTGGCGCGACGACGCCGGTCGACGGCCCCCTCGATGGACCGGAAGACGAACCGTCGGCTGACGGCGACGCCTACGTCGAGGATGTCCAGGCCGAACTCGACGCGCTGAGTTCGTCGTTCGATCGCTACGTGGAGATCCAGGCTGAGGACATCGAGGACTTGTCACAGTCAGAAGCCCAGGACCTGGCGGAGGAACTCAACGAGATCGCCGCGACCTGGGTCGACTACCCGGATGTGGCCTTCGAACTGGTCGCCCCGGAAGGCTACGAAGACGTTGAGGATGCCTACCTCGACCTGGCCGACACGGTCGGCGAGACGGGCGAACTCTGGGAAGCGTACTGGGCGATTCCAGCCGAGGACGACGATGAAGAACAGGTCGCGTTCGATGCCTTCAGCGACGCCTTTGCCGATGCGCAGGACCAGCTTGCGGAGGTTCAGGACCTGCTTGACGAGGCGGGCGGGCCGACCGGGCCGAGCACCGATGACCCGGCCGAGGAGCCCACGGACGACCCGGCGGACGAGCCGGCCGACGAGCCGGCTGGCGATGACGCCGACTACCTCGCCACCGTGAGCGAGACCGCCGCGGACTGGCAGGCCAGCATCGACCGCTTCTCGGAGATTCTCGCCCTCGGCGCGGACATTACCGAAGACGACGCGGTCGAACTCGCGGAAATCATCGAATCCTGGGCCTCGGCCCCGGACGTTGCCGCCGAACTCGACGCTCCGGCCGGGCTCGAAGATATCCAGACCGCCTACGAGGATTTCGCCGATGAACTGACGACGGCGGCCGACGCCATCGCCGAGTATCAGGAGCAACTGGAGATCGATCCGGAGAGCGCGGAGACGGAAGCGGCGTTCACCGACTTCATCCTGGCGGTTGCCAGTGCCCAATCGCTCTACACCGAACTGGAAGAGTTGCTGGCCGACGCTGGCGCGTAAGACACGCCAGGTTCATAGCCACGCATGACGAAGCGCCGCGCTCCCGGTT
>JACCYX010000093.1 GCA_013696265.1 Chloroflexia bacterium | reverse complement strand
GGCGGCCGGCGTCACCCGGCCCGGTTGGTTCGACAGTCCTTCGGGGGGCGATGCCGACGACATCGGCGGCACGCTCCTCGACACGATGCAAACCGCCTGGATCTTCGGGCACATCGGCGGCGGCGGGGTCGATCTGCCGAATGTGGGGATGCCCAACATCGACGTGCCGAATATTGGCATGCCCAACCTCGGCGATGCCGATCTGCAAGGCATGGCGGGCGCGCTGGGCGGCGGCCTCCAGGACATGAGCGGCGGTCTGGCCGGCTTGCTCGACTCGGCTGGCGGCATCTTCGACTCAATCGACTTCGACATCTAGTGTCCGTTGGAGTGCTTGGTCCCGCGGGCATCCCACCCATATTGTCATTTCGAGCTTGCGAGAAATCCCTGCGCGAAGCGCTCGGCGTCGCAGCCGGCGCTCGGTGCTGGCAACTCCCGTAGGTCCGCCTTCGGCGGAAGCGCTATCGCTTCGCTGCGCGCAGGGATACCGCTGCGCTGCCTCCTTCGTCGGAATGACAATCTGCCTGTGGCCGCATCATCGCGCGATGCCTGGCAGCACGGTCAGGCATGCCTCCGCTCATCGTGTCGTATGCTTGCCCGCATTGGCACGTCCACGATCGACCGCTCATCCTGTGAAAGACCGTCCGTCTCATGGCCCAAAACACCACCACCGCATACGCATCGGGACAGGTTCCCTGTAGTTACCATCCCAATGTGATGACCGGGTTGCGCTGCAGCCGCTGTGGCAAACCGATTTGTCCCCAGTGCGCCGTCCGCACGCCGGTTGGTCTGCGCTGCCCGGATTGCGCCGGGGTCCGCGGTTTGCCGACCTACCGTACCCCCGCCTCCAGCCTGGCGAAGGCGGCCGGCGCGGGACTGGCGGTCGCGGTGGGCACCGCCATTCTCTGGCGCTTCTTTCCTGAATGGCAGTTCTACCTCTGCCTGCTGATGGGCTTCGGCGTCGTCGAAACCATCGCTCGCTTCTCCGGGAACAAGCGCGGCGCCGACCTCCAGTTCCTGGCAATGGGAATTGTGACGATCGGGTTCCTGCTGAGCCGGGTGCTGCTCGCCCAGCGATTCGGCATCTCCATGGCGGAGGTCAACGCCCTGGAGCAGCGGGTCATCAGCGACGAGATCATCGGCCAGTACGGCTTCGGCGGGGCATCGGTATCCGACATCCTGCAACTGCGGTTCATTCCCGATGTGGTTTACGCCCTGCTCGCCTACCTGATCGCCTGGATCCGCTTCCGGTAGTTGGGTGGCGCAACGCCTCCCCATATCGTCATTTCGAGCTTGCGAGAAATCCCTGCGCGCAGCGAAGCGATAGCGCATCCGGCGCAGCGGAGCGATAGCCGGACTGGTCTCACTGAACACCAAGCGCCGACTTCGTCGTCGAGTGCTTCGCACACGGATTCCTCCTTCGTCGGAATGACGGTTCGGGGCAGCCGTCACCCCTTCAGCCCGACAAACGCCTCGCCCATCCGGTGCGCTTCGTTCCACACCTCCCGCACCGTCAGGTCGAGCCGGCGGGCGATCGCGATGCAGTCGTCGTACTCTGGAGCGGCGTCGATCACGCGGCCATTCCAGAGCCGGAGCTTGACTCGCACATCGCCCCACCTCGTGGTCACGGTTTCGATCCGCCGCGCCGCCTTGACCCGCTCCACCGGCGACACCCGCACTCCCTGGGTGGTGGTGTTGACGATCAGCGCGTCCTCGATCCGCTGCCGCCGGTCTGACGGGGCGATGACACTTACTTTCGTGGCCGGGCGCGACTTCTTCATCTGGATCGGCGTCCACCAGACATCGAGCGCCCCCGCCGCGAAGAGCCGCTCGCTGACGAGTTCGTAGAACTGCGGGTTCATGTCGTCGATGTTGGTTTCGATCAGGAGTTCGCCGCTGCCGCCGGCGTCGGCGAGGTCGCCGATCCAGACCCGGAGCGCGTTGGGCCACGGCAATTCCTTCTGCCCGAAACCGTAGCCGATCGCCGATGGGGCGAACGACGGGCGTTCGAAGGTGGCGAGGGTGGTCAGGATCGCCGCCCCGGTCGGGGTCAGCAGTTCCGCTGGGGACTGCAGCATGGCCGGGATCGGGGTGGCGAGCCGGACGTTGGCATCGGCCAGCAATTCGGCGGTGGCCGGGGCGGGGATCGGGATGAGGCCGTGGGCGCTCTTCGCGAATCCGGAACCCACCTGCGGCGGACCGCAATAGACCGCCTCGATCCCCATCAACGCCAGCCCGATGCAGGCGCCGCAGATGTCGACGATGGCATCGACGCCGCCGACCTCGTGGAAATGCACGGTATCCGGCTCGGCGTTGTGGATTTTCGCTTCGGCGATCGCGAGCCGGTTGAAGATCGTGACCGCCGCCCCCTTGATCGCGTCGTCGAGTTCTGACTCCTCGATCAGGCCACGAATCTGGAGCCAGGTTCGGGAATGGACATCCTCGGTGACCTCGACAACGATCCGTGTGCCGTGGATTCCGTGTTGGCCGGCCCGTTCGGCGCGCATGCCGTAGCCGCCGATCCTGACCTTGCCGAGTTCGCGGGCAAGATCGGACAGGGCCAGACCGGCGTCCACGAGCGCCCCCAGGATCATATCGCCGCTGGCGCCGGAGAACGGATCGAAATAGGCAATCTTCACGGGGAGGGTGCTCCTGGACGGATTGTCGAAACGGAAATGGCCGGCCCGGCCCGGCCTGGTGCCGCGGCATACCAACGCCGTCGAGGCCGGGAACGCCGTCATGCTACGATGCAGCGTGAGGAATGGTACGGCGACTCGGGACCAGGTATGGAGCTACGGCATGTTCGGATTGGGTCGTCACCCGGAAAAGTCGGAAACCGAGGTTGCCGCCGAAGTGGCGATCGAGCAAGGCTACGGCGGCCAGTCGATGGTCGCCCCCCTCAAGCGCGTACTCCTCCAGCAACCGGCGCCCCCCGCCCACGATGGCGACTGGCGCCGCTACGGTTACCGGCATCCGGTCGACCACGGCCGGGCGGTCGAGGAGCACGCGGCGTTGTGCCAGTTGCTGGCCGCCGAAGGTATCGAGGTCATCATCCAGCCCGCCGACGAACCGGGTCGGCTGGATTCGATCTTCGTCTACGACACATCGATCCTGACCGATGAGGGCGCGGTGCTGGCCAATCCGGGCAAGGCGCTCCGCCGCGGCGAAGTCGACCGCGCCCGAACGATGTACGACGAGCTTGGCGTGCCTGTGATCGGCCCGCTCGAAGACTCCGCCATCATCGAGGGGGGCGATGCGTTGTGGATCAACGCCAGCACCCTGGCGGTCGGCATCGGCTACCGCACCAACACGGCCGGGATCGACCTGTTGCAAACCTACATCCAGCCCTTCGGCATCGATGTCCTGCCCGTGGCGTTGCCGCACTGGCGAGGACCGGACGAGTGCCTGCACCTGCTCTCGCTGATCAGCCCCGTCGCCGAACGCACGGCGGTCGTCTATCCGTCGCTCCTCAGCACGCCGTTCATGCAGATTCTGCACGAACTCGAATGGACGCTGATCGAGGTGCCGGACGATGAGTTCGCGACCCAAGGCACGAACGTTCTGGCTCTGGCGCCGAACAAGGTGCTGATCCTCAAGGACAATACCCAGACGAAATCGCTTCTGGAAGCGGCCGGTGTCGAGGTAATGACGTACACGGGCGACGAGATTTCCCACAACCGGCAGGGCGGACCGACCTGCCTCACCCGGCCGCTGCTGCGGGATGTGTCCGGTGGGTAGCCAGCGTCTGGCGTCCGCCGGGAAACGAGTGATCGCATGAGACAACAAGTGTTGGCCGGGGCGATACCGCCCAACTGGTGGGAGCGTCTCAAGGGTGCACAATTCGGCTTCATCCTCGGGCTCGTGGTCGGGTTGCTGCTCGGCTGGTTCTTCCACGGCGTCATTTCGCTGGCGATCCGGTTTGGGTTGTTGCTCGTGCTGCTGTTGCCACTGATCGTAATCGGCTGGCTCTGGATGCGATCGCGGCGGATGGAAGCGCCGCCGGGGCCGCCACGCGCGATGGCGAATCCCGAAGCCGGCTGGACCGCCGTGATCGATGTCGAGCGTGCGCCGCCGCCTTCCCAGCGGGAACCGGCGACTCCGCCCCTGATCGACGTGCCGTTCGCGAAACCGGCTCCGAAATCGAATTCTACCGATATCGAGGCTGAACTCGACGCGCTGAAACGACAGCGGGAGCGTGGGACCTGACGCTCCTGCTCTCGCTGATCGTTACCTGTTTCGCGATCGGCGCCCTGCTCGGCTTCATCGGGGCAGGCGGCGCGGGCGTGATGGTTTCGCTCCTGACGATCGTCTTTCAGTTGCCTATTCACCAGGCGGTCGGGACGGCCCTGGCATCGATGCTGGTGGTGGCCACGGCGGGGGCGATATCGCATTTTCGCGAAGGCAACATCAACGTGGCGGCGGGCGTCACGGTCGGCCTCTTTGGGATGGTGGGGGCGGTGCTTGGCGCGGACATCGGGCAGGGGATTCCGGAGCGAATTCTCCAGCCCGCCGCCGGATTCGCCCTCTGGTTCCTGGCCTTTCTGGTCTGGTTCCGCACGCGGGTGGCGGGCCGAATCGCCAGTGGGCACGATCCGGCCGCCCCGGTCCACACCAAAACCCAGGTCGGGGGAGCCGCCGTGCTGGG
>JACCYX010000058.1 GCA_013696265.1 Chloroflexia bacterium | reverse complement strand
CCAACCTGCTGCTCGACTTCGGCGACGCCTGCTACGCCTCGATCATGACCGGCTTCACGATGCAGGCCTATCACGAAGATACCCCCGGCATCGAGGTCTACGGCTCGAAGGGCACGATCCAGATGGTCGGCGAGGATTGGCTGCCGCGCGGCTACAAGCTCTACCAGAACCGGCACGGCTACTGGGAAGACCACGGCGGGACCGGCTGGCACTGGACGGACGGCCTCCGGCACGCCGTGGAGTGCATCGAGAACGGCACGAAGCCGATCATCCAGCCGGAACATGCGTACCACGTCCTGGAAATCATGCTGAAGTCGATGGAGTCGGGCGATACGGGGCGGGCGATCGAGATCGAGAGCACCTTCACGCCGCCGATCTTCGACCTCGGCCAGGAGAGCGGTGAGCTGGCCCACCTCATCCACGACCGGAGCAGCGCGGAATGAGCTACTCGCCATCCCCATGTCCTTCGACCGTACCACCCACATCCCCTACCGCTCCGTCACGCGGCACCTGTGGGGCGATCCCGAAGCGGGCGAAGTGGCGGATTGGATCTACGTCTCCAGCGACAAGATCCACCAACTCGTGTTCGGGCTGGAGCCGAGGGGCTGGTTCCGGCACTCGGATTCATTCCGGACGATCTTCGCCGCCGACGAGGTGTTTTATGTCCTCTCCGGCACGATAATCCTCTGCAACCCCGAGAATGGCGAGGTCCACCGCGTCGAACGGGGCGGGGTCGCGTTCTTCCGGCGCGACACCTGGCACCACGTCTTCAGCGAAGGGCCGGACGAACTCCGGATCCTTGAAATGTTCGCCCCGCCTCCATCGCAGGGCACCTCGGGCAAGTACGCGTAGGCCCAGCCGAACCTGTTCGCCAGCCGCTACGTGCGTGACGAGTTGCTCGGTCGCTGGCCGATGGCGCGGGACGCGGTCCACGCCGCGAACACCGTGCAGGTGATCCGGGAGCCGGACATCCTGTGGCGGTACGAGGGCGAGTGCCACCGCACGCTGGTGGGCCTCTTCGCCGCCACCGAGCACCTCACTGCCGGCAAGATCACGCTCCAGCCGGGCCAGCGGTGGTGACGAGCAGGCGGCCAGGGTGGTTTCGAGCGCCGCGCAAGTGCTCGGCAACGCCATCGGCCATCTCGTGAACGTGCTCGACCCGGAAATCGTGGTGATTGGCGGTGGACTCGGCATGGCAAGCGGGATGTTCAGGGACACGTTGATGGAGACAGCGAGACACACAATCTGGAGCGATGTATCCCGGCGCGTGCCAATTCGAACGAGCGAATTGGGCACCTTGGCCGGGGTGGTCGGGGCGGCGCTCGCCAGCGGGCGACACGCCGGCACACCCTCGCCGAGTCGTCCGCGGGAAGGAGTCTTGCAATGACGACGGACACGTTCGGGAACTTTTCGCGGCCGCGCCACGATGTCGATCGTTCGGCAAGCCTGCTCAAGCACCTCTACCTGGTCGAGCGGGAACAGATGCGGGCCCTGGCGGCGAAGCACATCGGGATCGAATCGTGGACCGCCAAGAACGGCCCGCCGCGTCACTGGTGGCTGGCCTCCCGACACGCGGACAGCCTGCGCGAACGGGTGCTGGAACTCCGCTACCCGCGCCGCGATGTCGACAAGGACCACGACCCTGGGCTGACCGCTTTCCTCGGCGAACTCACGAAGGGCGGGGCCGACGCTGAGTTTCTGCTCGGCATCTACCGGGTGCTGCGGCCAGGGTTGGCCGCCGGCTACCGCGCCTACGTCGCCGAGGCCGACCCGATCGCCGACGCCCCGAGCATTTACCAGATCGAGCACATCCTGTTCGACTACGAGCGGGCGCAAGCGGACGGCGAAGCCTTCCTGGCCAGCCTCGATCCGGCGAGTGTCGAGGTCGCGATGCGGTGGGTGGATTACCTCTCGCGTTCCCTGGAGTCGATCGGTGGCATCCTCGGCCTCGATTCCGTCGCCGAGCCCCCGCGGGACCACCCCTGCGCGGGCCGTCCCGATTACGTGGTTCCGCAAAAGTGCGTGCGGCCAAAGGAGTTCGCCCCGGCTCGGGTCGAGAGTCCAGGCCGGGCGCCGAAGAACCATCGCGAGCAACAGGTCTGGTACGCGATCGACCACGCGAACGAGGTTTGGGCGGCCGAGGCGCCGGGCGGGTTCATGTGGCAGATGCCGAAGATGCCATGGGCGTTCTTCACCGATGTCGCGCGCTGGAGCTACGACGAAATGCGTCACGTCCAGCTTGGCGCGCGACGCCTCGACGCCTGGGGATTCGAGATGGGCGTCGACTACCCGATGGTCGGCGATCCCGTGGACGCCATCTACGAGCAGGGCGGCGGGCCGCTCGAACTGCTCGCCCTGCTCTACTACTTCGAAAAGGACGCCCCCGCCCATCGCATGGTGACGAAGAAGGAGTTCACCGCGATGGACGATACCGACACCGCGATCGACACCGACTACGACTGGGCCGACGAGACGATTCACCTCAAGTACGGCTTCACCTGGCTCCAGCACATCGTCGGCGCCAGCAAGCCTGACGAATTGAAGGCCCTGGTGGAACGGGCCGGGGAGATGTGGAACACCTGGATCGCCGAACGCTGGGCCCGCGGCGAAGACGGCTACGGTCCGTTCATGGAACGGATCGAGGCCCGCATCTCAGCGACCGCGGCGGGGCACGAGCGATGACCGTGCAAACGGCCGTCACCATCCGCACCGCGTCCGGCGCGTCGTTCGAGGTCGACGAGGGCGAAACGGTGCTCGACGCGGCGATCCGGCAGGGCGTCGACATTCCCTATTCGTGCCGGAGCGGCACCTGCCGGACCTGCCTTTCCAGGGTGCTTTCGGGACGGATCGAACACGAGGAAGAGTGGGCCGACGACCTGATGATCGGCGAAGCGGAAGTGGCCCAGGGATTCCGGCTGCTCTGCTCGTCGCTGGCCTACGAGGACAGTGAGGTGGAACCCGGATGGTGAGCGACAAACGTGGCTCGATCGGGTGGAATGGCATACCGCCAGACGTGAGAGGAGTTGAGACAGCGGCCACCAAGATGTTCGCCGCACTCGCGGACTTATGGCGGCAAGCGGAAGTGCTCGTGAGCGCGTCGAGACAAACCGGCCCAAAGTGCGCATCCCATTTGACCGTCATGTTGAGCGCCAGCGAAACATCCCCGTGCGAAGCACTCAACGGCGCAGCCGGCGCCTGGTGCGTGGTGAGATCAGTCGGCCTGCGGCCGATGCGCTTCGCGCGGGGACCCTTCGCTGACGCTCAGCGTGACGGTCGGTGAGAGCCGGCGGGCCGGACAGTTCGACCTGGACAGTCCACTCAGAATGGCGGATTGGCCAACAAGTTTGGCAGGGAGTTTTCACATGATTTCCCAATCACGAAAAGCCAGCTGGCACCAATACCACACGAATCGCCGCAAGCTGCTGATGGGCGCGGGAGCCGGGGCCGGACTCGCCGCGATCGGCGCGTCGCGCCTGGCCCCAACGATGGCCCAGGACACGGTGGAGATCGAGTTCTGGACCCCAGGCGGCTCGGCGCCCTTCTGCGAGGGATTCGAGGAGATCACCGTTGGCTACGAAGAACTCGCCGGCAACGTCGATGTCACCGAAGTCACCTGCGGCGTTGGCGACCAGTCGTTCAACGAGGTGCTGCTGGCCCGGATCGCGGCCGGCAATCCGCCCGACGCGACCGTGCTCTGAACATCGCCGATCGCGCTCGCCGTGCGCGCCGCGCTACAGCCGCTTGGCGAGCTGATGGCCAGTTCCCGCAACTCGCAGGTCGAGAACTGGCCGGCCTCGGTGTTGGCAAGCTGCCAGATCGATGGCCAGACCTACGGCCTGCCGGCCACCGCCGGGTCGTACGCGATGGTCTACAACCAGGAGCTGTTCGAGGCCAGAGGCCTGCCCTCGGCGCGAGAGGAGTTCCCGAAGACGTGGGACGAGCTGCGCCGCTTCTCGGCCGAGATCACCGAGTGGGACGGCGACACCCTGGTGAAGATGGGCATGATGCCGCCCCGGCAGACTGTGGAGTACCCGATTTGGGTCGCCACCAATGGCGGCCAGATCTACGACGCCGAAACCTTCACCTATCAGCTCGATTCCGATCCCTCGGTCGAATACCTGACCTGGCTCGTCGAATGGCTCGATGACGAGTACCGGGGCGACATGGTGCAGGTCGACCTTGCCAACAACTGGGCCGAGATCGTGATCGATGTCCGCCCGCCCGCCTTCCAGGCCGGTCTGCTCGGGATGATGGGCAACGGCTTCTGGTTCACCGGCGAGTTCTACAACCACGGCGAGGCCACCTGGGAGCGCTGGAACGCGGCGCAGTATCCGGTCGGGCCCAGCGGTACGGAGACATCGTCGGGCTACTGGCCGAACTGGATGGTGGTGCCGGCCCAGGCGAACAACCCGGCCGAAGGCTTCGGGTATCTCGACTTCATCAGCGTCGATGGCATGGAGATCTGGTTCCAGAAGATCCCGGACCTCCCAACCAACACGAAAGTGCCGCCGCTGACGCCGCAAGCAACGCTGGAAAACCGCGGCGAAGAGTTCACCGCCGCCATCGTCGAGTTCTTCACGGGCCAACTGGAGGTGGCGACGTCGATGTGGACCTCCCCGATCCAGGACTTTGCGGACGACCAGATCGCGCGGGTGCTGGAGCGGGCCTACGCCCACCAGGGGGCGCCGCGCGACTTGCTCGCCGAGGCGCAGACGGCCTGCCAGGCCGAGCTCGACCGCGTGCTGGCCAGCCGCGAGGGATAGTGCCAGGCATTCATTGGCTCGTTGCGAACGTCTGAGCGTCACCGTCATTCTGAAGGCGAAGCCGAAGAATGCCCGCGCGAAGCGCATCGGCCGCAGGCCGATCATGAGGTTGCCAAGACCAGGCGTTCGCTGTCGCGGACCGGCTTCGCCGGGGGATTCTTCGCTCCGCAAGCTCCGCTCAGAATGACGGTCTTGAGAAGAGCGCAACTACGCACCTGAGGTGTTCGACAGCACGCCACCCAACAATCGGCAAGGACGGGAATATGGCGGGAACGGCAATCGCACAGGAAAAGGCGGGCCCGTTGCCGCGCCGGCGGCGAGCGCGGATGGGGCCGCTCGCCCGGCAGGAGGCGCGGGTGGGTCTCCTCTTCGTCTCGCCGTGGATCGTGGGGCTGGTGCAGCCGGCCCTGATCGTGGTCGCGGTGTTCACGCTGCTGGCCACCTGGAACGATTTCTTCGGGCCGTTGATCTACCTCTCCGATACCGACAGCTACCCGCTAAGTCTCGGGCTCTACTCGTTCCGGGCGCAACGGTCGACCGAGTGGGCGCTGCTGATGGCGGCCTCGGTGCTGGTGACGCTGCCGATGATCGCGTTGTTCGCCTTCGGGCAGCGGTACTTCCTGAACGGGATCAAGACGACCGGCCTGGTGCGATAGACGAGGTTACGGAAGCAGGGCGCGCATGGCCGCCGAGACGGCCTGGACAGTGGGGCCGAGCAGGCGGACGAGGGTGTAGCCCTCGCCGGTCGCGGCGGCCCAGGTGACGGACTCGTGAACCCGCGGTGATTCGGGAAGCGACCAGCCCTCGCCGATCAGGTAAAGGGCGCTGGCGATTGGATCATCGCCGTGGCGGCCGATACTCGGGAGAGGGCGCCGGTCCGGTTCCAGGCGGGCGCGCTCGATGAGGCAGGGACGGCCACCGTACCTCGCTTCGACCGCCAGGTGCAGCCGGGTGAACTGATGGACTTCGCCCATCGCGACCCGGCCCGGCGTCAGGATTTCGCCGAGCGCCAGCGAACCGCCCTCGGCGACATCGACCCGCGTCACCTGCCCCAGCACCGATTGTCGGAACGGGATGAGCTCACCTGGCAGGTAAACGAGCCGCCCGCCAGCTCCCACGGACAGGCGCACATCGACGGCCGCCGGGTTTCCCCGCGGCGATGGGTAGACCCTGGTGGCCCCTTGCCCTCGAAGCGTCAGCGATGCGCTGTCACCCACCGCAACGTCGATCTCCAGCCGGTCGCCCGGCAGGTAGCCGGGTCCCACGCCCTGGACGATGAGTTCGACCGATCCATCACCTGCGCGGTCGCTCGGCAGTCCGAGGTGAAAGGGCGCGGTGCGGTAGGCATCGACCACGACCGGGCGCTTGCCCAGGCGTTCGGCCCGGATGCGGAGCTGACCGGTCGGCTCCAGCGCTTCGGCTTCGGCGCGTCGCCTACCCAGCATGGGCAAGAACGTGGTTCCCGACCCGCGCGTCAACCCAGCGGACAACCTCATCGACGCCTTCGGAATCACGGAGATTCGTAAAGAAGGTTGGCCGGTCGCCGCGCCGCATTTTGGCGTCCCGGGCCATCACCTCCAGCGAGGCGCCGACCATCGGGGCGAGGTCGGTCTTGTTGACGATGAGCAGGTCGGAGCGCGACGTGCCCGGCCCGCCCTTGCGCGGGATCTTGTCGCCCCCGGAAACGTCGATGACAAAGATCGAGGCGTCGGCCAGCTCGGGGCTGAAGGTGGCGGAGAGGTTGTCGCCGCCAGACTCGATCAGGATCAGGTCGAGGTTTGGGTGGCGTTGTTCCAGCTCACGGACAGCCTCGAAGTTCATCGAAGGGTCGTCGCGAATCGCGGAATGCGGGCATCCTCCGGTTTCGACGCCGATGATGCGATCGTCCTCCAGGGC